>JAHCKU010000507.1 GCA_026125625.1 Burkholderiales bacterium
GCGGGACGATCGAGCGCAGTCCGCGCCTCCGCTACCTCGGCCAGGAGCGCCGGTACACGCGCGCGATCGGCTGCTTCATGTGCACGCGCGAGTGCCTGTTTCGCCGCGCCGATACGAAGCGTGCGCAGCGCCAGCTCGGCCGTGGTCAATTCGATCACCGCGGCCAGCGACGGCGACAAGCCTTCTGCATCGAGGCGTGCGATCGCGGTTTCGGCTTCGGCGAGACGACCGAGCAGCACTAGCCGGCGTGCTGCGATCAGCCGTGCCTGCAGTGCATTGGCCCGATCCGCGCGTGCTTCGAGCACGGCTGCTGCCGCTACCAGCGCGCGTGGCGAGCCACCGAGATCGCGCATGGCCAGTGCCACCTCGGCCTCGGCCACGATGCAGCGCGCACGTGCCAGCTCTTCGTGCATACCGAAACCACGGGCGGCGCGCTTGAGAAGGACGCGGGCGCGCGGATACTCGCCGAGTTGCGCCATGGCGATGCCGCGCAAGGCGAGCGCAGGCGGATCATCGCGCAGCGCAACCCGCTTCAGCGTCCCGAGGGCGTCACCGGCTGCGAGGGCGCGTGCGGCGGCGGTGATGAGGGCATCCATGAGGGCAGGCTACCTTCGATGACGACCAGCGTGCCATCGCCGTCGAGCATCGCAGGAAGGGGCGTTGCCATTTGATAGCGCGGGCGCTATCATCCACTGGTGACTGTACTCGTCGTCGATACGAACGTATTCGTCGGCGCACTCATGAAGGAAGGTGGATCGTCGCGTCGCGTGATTCGCGCCTGCCTCACGGGTGCTTATCAGCCATTGATGGGTGCGGCGCTGTTCGCTGAGTACGAGGACGTACTGTCGCGTGATGCGCTGTGGAGAGACTCGCTCGTGTCCGCGTCGGAACGCAAGAGAGTTCTCGACGGTTTTTTCAGCGTGTGCCGCTGGGTCGAAGTCTTTTTCGCCTGGCGTCCCAATCTGCCGGACGAGGCGGACAATCATCTGATAGAACTTGCCGTTGCCGGTAATGCAGCGGCGATCGTGACGCGGAATATCCGCGACCTGGTACGAGGCGAACTGGGGTTCCCCGCGCTGCAGGTACTGACGCCGGAGCAATGCTTGGAGGTTTTTCATGTCGACCCTGACGATTCGACTTCCCGATGACAAGCACGAGCGTCTGAAAGCGCTGGCAGAGGCACGCAAGATCAGCGTCAACAAGTTGATCGACGAACTGGCGACAGTCGCTCTTGCAAACTATGACGCACGATTGCGATTCGAAGCGCGTGCACGCAGGGGGAGCGCACGAAAAGCACTCGCGGTTCTGGATGCGCTGGGCGATATCTGACAGAGTGGGCTGACCGACCTCGACTGGGCTCCTGCACGCGATTGTCCCGGTGATCTTCCACCGATGACCCGAATCCCCTTCCTTGCCTGTCTGGCGCTCGCCGCTGCAACCAGCGGCCTGGTCGCGATCGCCGCCGTCGCCGCCTTCGATGACGATCAGAGCGCCGTCACCGTCGAGCGCTTCGACAAAGATGCCTACGTGCAGCCGCTGCCTGGCCTAGAGCGCAAGCAGTCGCAGATCTTCCGGCGCGGCCGCAACCATTTCGACAAGACCTGGGGCGCGGTGACCTCGCTCGATTTCGAGTGGGGACTGGGACCGACGTTCAATGCCACCAGCTGTGCGGAGTGTCACGTCGGCGGCGGCCGCGGGCGGGTGCCCGACGATGGGCGCGAGCCGCTGCTGTCGATGCTGGTGCGCCTGTCGCTGCCCGGCCAGGACGCGCACGGCGGCCCGAAGCCGCATCCGCACTACGGCGATCAGCTGCAGACTGCCGGCCTGAGCGGGCCGTTTCCGGATTTCGGCTTTCACACTGCACCGGTGCCGCCGGAGGGGCTGCCGTATCTCGACTGGGAAGAGCACGTCGTGACTTATGCCGATGGCGAGCAGGTGCGCCTGCGCAAGCCGCGCCTGCGCATCGAGCAGCTGGCCTTCGGCCCGCTGGGTGACGATGTCATGACGTCGCTGCGCATCGCGCAGCCGGTGCATGGTCTCGGTCTGCTGGAAGCCGTTCCCGAGGCTACCTTGCACGAGATCGCGCAGTCGCAGAAGGCGCATGGCCTGAACGGCCGCGTGAACAGGGTGCGTGACGACGTCAACGATCGCATGACGGTCGGCCGCTTCGGCTGGAAGGCGAACCAGCCATCGGTGCGCCAGCAGGTGGCGGGCGCGGCGAT
>JAHCKU010000508.1 GCA_026125625.1 Burkholderiales bacterium
ACCGTGGGTGATGAAGCCCTGCACCGCCCCGTAGGGGTTGAGCGCTTCCAGCACACTCGGATATTCCCAGATGCTGATCAACCCGAGCACGCCGAGCACCGAGAACCACACCAGCGTGATCGGGCCGAAGAATGCGCCCATCCGGGCAGTGCCGGTCTGCTGCACCCAGAACAGCGCGGTGATCACCAGCAGGGTGAGAGGAATCACGTAGGGCTCGAGCATGGGCGTCACCACGCCCAGCCCTTCCACCGCGGACAGCACGGAGATGGCCGGGGTGATCATGCTGTCGCCGTAGAACAGCGCGGCACCGAACATGCCCAGACCGAGCAGGAGCCAGCGCAGCCTGGGCTCATTGTCGAGCGAGCGCCGCACCAGCGCCATGAGGGCCATGACGCCGCCTTCGCCGCGGTTGTCGGCGCGCATCATGAGCACGACGTATTTGAGCGTGACGATGATGAACAGCGCCCACGCCATGAGCGACAGCACGCCCACCACGTTGTCGTGGTTCACGCCCACCGCGTGCGCGCCACCGAAGGATTCCTTGAAGGCGTACAGCGGACTGGTGCCGATGTCCCCGTAGACCACGCCGATGGCGCCGATGGTCAGCCCGATGATTCCGCGCCGGCCGGGATCGTGGCTACCAGGATCGGGGGGTTGACCAGAAGTATGCGAGGCGGGCGGCTGCCCATTGGCCCCGGGTTTTTCTTCCACAGAGTCGGCCTTCTTCGCTGCGGCGGCGCATCATAGCATGGCGTTGCATGTCGACCGCCGGCCGCGGGCGCGGCGCATCGCGCGTTGTGGCGGGCCGAGGTTGGGACTACCATTGCTTTCGTTCAATGACTCGTAAGCGGGATCGAGCATGCCCAAACAAGCCATCCATACGCCGGACGCACCACAGCCGATCGGTATCTACTCGCAGGCGATCAGGGCGGGCAACATCCTCTATCTTTCCGGTCAGATCGGCCTCGATCCGCGCACCATGCAGCTGGTCGAAGGCATCGACTCGCAGATCCACCAGGTTTTCCTGAATCTGCGCGCGGTGGCCGCGGCCGCCGGCGCGTCACTCGACGATGCGGTCAAGTTCACCGTGTTTCTCACCGACATGTCGCACTTCGCGCGCGTCAACGAGATCATGTCCGGCTACGTGCATGCCCCCTACCCCGCGCGCTCGGCGGTGGCGGCGGCGGGGCTGCCGCGCGATGCGCTGATCGAGATCGAAGCGATACTGGCGCCTGGTGTCTGAGGACGGGCGCCTGAGATCAGGGACGTTCCGAACGCGGGCGAGCGGGCGCTGACGATCCTCGATTGCGGCAGGCGCACCGGCACCTAGCCGGCCTCGCTCGCTGACGGGCATCGCGATATCCCACCATGGATGCGCTCATGGCGAAAGCGAAAGCCGGCAGCTTCGAGCGGCTGCCGGCATCCGTGCGCAAGCATCTGGAGAAGCTCGGCCTGCGCAGCGCATTCGACCTGGTGCTGCATCTGCCTCTGCGCTACGAGGACGAGACCCGCCTCACGGCATTGCGTGACGCCCGGGCCGGCGATACCGTGCAGGTGGAAACGACAGTGGAATCCAGCGAGGTCGCGTATCGCCCGCGCCGCATGCTGGTCTGTCGCACGCGCGCCGGTGACGAGCCGCTCGTCCTGCGTTTCTTCAACTTCTATCCCAGCCAGCTCAAGCAGCTGTCGGCCGGTGTGCGCGTGCGTGCCATGGGCGAAGTGCGCCGTGGTTTCTTCGGCGCCGAGATGATCCATCCGCGCTATCGCGTGGTGCGCACAGACACGCCGCTGCCGCAGTCGCTCACGCCGGTGTATCCCGCCACCGCCGGCCTGCAGCAGCACGTGCTGCGCAAGGCCATTGCCGAGGCGCTGGCCGAGGTCGATCTGAGCGATCCGCTGCCTGCCGATCTGCTGCAGGCAGTGCGCCTGTCGGATTTCGCCGGCAGCGTGCGCCTGTTGCACCAGCCGCCGCCGGAAATTTCAGCCGCAGCGCTGGAGCAGCGCACGCATCCGGCCTGGCGGCGCATCAAGTTCGACGAGCTGCTGGCACAGCAGCTGTCCATGCGTCTGCACCATCGCCGGCGGCAGTCCACCCGCGCCAGCGCGCTCGCGCCGCCCGCGGGATTGTCGCGCAAGCTGCTCGCCGACCTGCCGTTTCGCCTGACCGGCGCGCAGCAGCGCTGCCTCGAGCAGATCCGCCACGATCTGGCGCAGCCG
>JAHCKU010000509.1 GCA_026125625.1 Burkholderiales bacterium
ACTGATGTGCACCAGGCGGCGGCCCAAGTCGATCTGATCCCATTCGAGCGTGCACACATTGGCCTTGCGCAGGCCCGTCGCAAGCGCGAAGCGATACATCGGCTTGATGTGCTCGGGCAGTTCATCGTGCAGGCGATCGGCTTGTTCGTGCGTGAGCCAGCGGATTACCTTGGCTCGCCCTCGGGGTTCTGGAACCTTTCCGTCCCACACAGGAATTGCCGAAATGCGAGAGGTCCTTAGCGCTAGATGCAGCATCCCGCTGATAACCGCCCAGTATCGATTGAGCGTCGCGGGCTGGAGCGGGACGACACGCGGCGCCTGCTCGCCTTTGCGTAGCTTTAGCGCCTTGCCTTCCTGGCGGCGCTGCTCCAGCACCTGGGCGATAACCGTGCTGGTGATCTCCGGCAGCGTCAGGTGGCCCAGATGCGGGCGTAGCCAATCGAGCTTGATGCGCGTGTTATCGACCGTGCGGTTGCCCTTAGCCTCGAGCTTGCGCAGGTACTCGGGTTCCAACTCGGCCCACGTGATGGCGGGTTCCTCGCCCAGCACCGCGTGCCCCCATAGGCGTCGGCGGATCTTCTCTAGCATCGCCTCGGCTTCTTCGCGATCGCTCGTTCGGGTTGCGATCTGGACACGATGCCCAGCAATCGAGATATCGACACGATACTTGCCGGTTTTTGGGTCAACGCGAAGGCCGCGGATCAGTGGTTGCTGTTCTTCGGCAGGCATTGCAGGTTCCTCCTGGCTCATGCCGTGGGCGTGAACGCCCTACAGGCTCCGCCAATGTGGCGCAGGAGGGTTTAGCATGTCGAGATCATTTTTTCGAAGGGCTATGCCCTGTTTAGACTGCTAGCGATCGTTCTAGAGAAGGGGTGCTAGCAATGGATGTTCTCCGCAGGAGAGAGCGGTGAGGCTGATCAAGCAATCATTGTGAATACAAGGCTATCGTTCAATTGCGCTAAAGCAGCATGGCGCGCGATGAGGGAACTACGGCCGGGCTCATGCCGCTAGATTCGGAATGCCGCCCCTGGATCACCGTTCTTGCAGGTGGCGCAGGCGATGTAGCGTAGGGACGAATGGTCCACAAGCCGCCCTTGGTTGCAGCGTCTCCCTGGGGAACTGGTCTCCGAGGCCAGCAGGAACCTGCCCGACCCGTTCGCGGACATCGAGCGCTATCGAGATGTGATAACGGCCATGGAGGACGGCACCCGGGTACGCTTGACCTTCGAGCGGCACACGCACCACCGCCACAAAACCACGCGGCACTTCTGGCTGCTCAGCTATGCCACGCCGGTTGGAGCTGCGGAGCCCTCTGCTCCTCGTGCATTCTGACAATCGACTGCCGGCGCAGCTCGTCGATATCCGACTGGTGTAGCGAAGCAGTGCGGCCGATGCCTCGAGTGCATCGTTGCCCGGCTCGCAGGCCGGCAAGCTCGCCGAGTTGAGGGCATCCGGTAAGGACGTCAAGGCATTTGGCAGGCTGTCATCGAACAGCTCGGTTCAGCACAGGCTCCAAGGCCGCGCGCAACCCCTCCACGAGGGTGGACAGCGGCTGGGGGGCAAGCTCGTTCTTTTTGAGGAATGCCTGCCACAGCGCCTGCCGCGACGGATCGTGCGCGAACTCGTCGGTCAGCCCGACAGGCAATGCTGCGGGAACTGACATGCCACGCCGCTCGAAGGTGGCCTTGATCGCTTGGGCTAGCAGATCAACGTCCAGGGTTTCACGCTCCAACAGCACCGACAGGTCGAAGTAGTCCTTGAGGCGGCTGTTGGCCATGCCCAGCAGCGCGATGGCGTGGAGCTTTTCCGCGACGACGGTGTATGTCGGATAGGCCCGCAGCCGGGGCGCAGGTAAGTCGTCCAGTAGCACGGGATAGGTTGCATCCACCGGGCCGGGCGTCACGGCATCGCCAAAGCCGACGTCGATCTGCGTCTTGCAACGCGCCTTGGCTATCTCGCCCGCGATGACTACGCGGACGCCGCTGTAGCCTGCTTCCTTGCGGATTTCATCGACTGCGACCGAAGCCGGGTCGAACACAATGCCATCGGCCACGGCCACGGCGGCGATGTCGCGGAAGACCTGGGCGACCGATTCCAGATCACTCGCGCCGAAGCCGAGCAGGTCGGCGTCTCGCGTGGCTCGGTGCGGCATGTCGTACCAGAGCGTGAACAGCAGCGCGCCCTTGAGCAGAAAGCGATCCGCGTGCGGCGACTG
>JAHCKU010000051.1 GCA_026125625.1 Burkholderiales bacterium
TCTTGGGCAAGGCGCTCATGGATGCCGTGCGCAGCACGTGCGCCGTTCCGGTCTTTGCATCAACTCGCACGCGCGCCGGCATTGTAGAATCGGAGCAGTAGAAGGAGTCATCTGCATGAGACCATCGTGTGTACGATTTGCGTGCATTCGTGCAAACATTGTGATTTTCAATCGCAAAGTCATGGCATATCTCCTGCAGTAGCGCACCGCCCGCCAATTCGACCGGACCTTAACATCGATGTGGTTCAACCTGCTCATAGCAGTGATCCTGCTGCTGGCCACGCTGGCGGGCTATTACCTGATCCGAAAGCGCATTGCCGGTGACAGTGTTTTGACAACTCGCCCGCAGCGCAAACCCAAACAAGGGCCGAACGAACTCGAGGCGGTGATCGCCGCATACCATCGAGAGCGCACGCAGGAGGCGCTGCCTGCGGTCTCGAAAGTGGCATTCGTCAGCCCGCAGGTCGAGCAGGAGCGTGCACTGCCGGCTCCGCTCGACGTCGCCGCCCCCGCTCCCGAAGCGCCCACGGCCAGCTCCAGCACGCACGTGCAGCTGCGCAAACCGTTCCTGAGCGGACCCAACCGCCTGCTGTATCTGGTGTTGAAGATCGGTCTGCCCGAACATCTGGTCTTCCCCAACGTGCGCCTCGCCGATCTGGTGCGCGTGGTGAATCCCGCCGCCACACCTCAAGCGCGCGCGCAGCTTGCCCAAACGCGCATCGACTTCATTGTCTGCTCCGCCGAGCTGAACGTGATCGCGCTGCTCGACATCACCGACGGCAATCGTGCGGACGATGTCATCAAGCGCCAGCTCGAGGCACAGCTCACCGCCGGCGGCTGCCGCTATCTGCGCGTCACGCCCAATGCCATTCCCAAGCCTGGCCAGATACGCAGCCTGGTGTGCGGCGAGTGAGCGCCCCTGCGCTGGCTGGCGGCATGAAAGCTTCCATCTGCGCCCCGAACGGCACATCCACGTACATGTGCCCGGCACGACGGGCCATCAGTCGAGCACGTGCGAGACCAGTCCATCGGCGAGCTTCGGTTCGAACCAGGTCGACTTCGGCGGCATGACGCGCCCGGCATCCGCCACCGCCATCAACTCCTGCATGCGCGTCGGATAGAGCGAGAACGCAGCCGCCATCTCCCCGCTGTCGACGCGTCGCTCCAGTTCCGTCAGTCCACGCCCGCCGCCCACGAAATCGATGCGCTTGTCGGTGCGCGCATCGGCGATCCCCAGAATCGGTTCGAGCACGTGCTCGGCAAGCCGGCTCACGTCGAGGCGCCGCACCGGATCGGTCTCGATGGTCAGTTCCGGCCGCATATGCAGCCGGTACCAGCGACGGTTCAGATACAGCCCGAACTCTCCCGGCGACGGCGGACGCACCGCGGTATCGGCCGGCTGCACGCTGAAGGCCGTCGTCAGGCGATCCAGGAATGCGTCCGCCGACAGTGCGTGCAAATCGCGCACCACGCGGTTGTAGTCGAGTATGCGCATCTGGTGATGCGGGAATGCCACCGCCAGGAAGCGTTGCGCACCCGCCTGCGCGCGACGCGCGGCAGCCACGCGCGAGGCGGCGGCGGAGCGGTGATGACCGTCGGCGATGTACAGCGCGGGCATGGCATCGAAGGCATGGGTCAGGGCTTCGATGGTCGGCGCATCGTCGATCACCCAGATGGCATGCCGCACGCCGTCGTCGGCTTCGACATCGACGGCCGGCGTGTCCGCCGCACGCTGCGCGAGAATGGCGTCGACCTCAGGCGCAGTCGGGTAGGCGAGCAGGACGGGACCGGTCTGCGCGTTCAGCGCCTCGATCTGGCGCACACGATCGTCTTCCTTGTCGGGCCGCGTGTATTCGTGCTTGCGGATGCGATTGCTATCGTAGTCGGCGACCGATGCCGTGGCTGCCAGACCGATCTGGCTGTGCGCGCTGCTCGACAAGCGGTAGACGTAGTAAGAGGGACGTGCATCCCGCCGCAACACGCCTTCAGCGAGCATGCGCCGGAGGTTCTCCGCGCCTCTGGCGTACACCTGCGGCGAATACGGATCGACGTCGGCTGCCAGGTCGATCTCGGGCTTGGAAATGTGCAGGAAGCTCCACGGCTTGCCGGCTGCTCGCGTGCGCGCTTCGCTACTGGTCAGAACGTCGTACGGCGGCGCAGCGACTTCGGCTGCATGTTCGGCTGCCGGCCGCAGACCGGCGAAGGGATACACGAGATGCAACATGGTATTCACAGCAAAGTTCGAATTGTAAACCCCGCCGGCTTCGCTCGACCAAAGACAGGGCCTGGCCGCAGGCAGGGTCTTTGCAGAGAGGGGGTAGGCGCAGGGCACTTTCACCCTGGCAAATACGTATTTGAGTAGTCTCGTAACGACAGCACTGACCCTAGGCGTCTCATTTCATGATTTCTGCCGCTCATCACCAACCTGCCACGGATCTCGCGCACGCGTTCTCCCGCAGCATCGTGGGCTTCTTTCCGATGCTCCTCGTTCTGGCGCTCGCGCATTGGTTCGGCCCGCTGCTCACGCACGAGCTTCCCCAATCGCTGTCGGGATTGCGGGTCTGGGGGCCGGCAATGGTGCTGTTCCTGAGCATCACCCTCGCCCTGACCTTCAATCGCGGACGCATGGTGTTCGCATCGCTGTCGCTTGCCGGCGCCTATTTCATGTATCAATTGCAACTCGTGCACGTCGACGCATTCGCCCTTCGTACCGTATTCGCTGCCATGTGCATATTCGTGCCGCTCAACCTCGCCACCCTGAGCCTGTTGCATGAACGCGGCGTCTTCACCCTCTATGGCGCGCGCAGGGCATTCGCCATCGCTCTGCAAGTCGCGCTGACTGCATGGATCGTCATCGCCGAGCGCACCGCGGTGGTGGACGGCGTGTACGACCTGGTGCATTCGCTTCCCCTGCCATCGTCGCCGATCCCGCCGGTGGCGCTGCTGCTGATGGTGCTCGCGGCGATGGTGACCGCGTTCCGCGCGTTGCGTACGCGCTCGGCGCTGGATGTCGGTCTGACCGGAGCGCTGGCGGCATTCGCGCTGGCCTGCCACAGCGTGGGCAAGCCGGCACTGTTCTCGATGTATGTCGGTGCGGCCGCCGGGGTGCTGGCGGTGGCGGTGCTGCAAGACACCTTCCGCCTGGCTTTTCGCGATGAGCTCACTGGCCTGCCGAGCCGGCGCGCGCTGAACGAGCGCATGCTCGCGCTGGGGCATCACTATGCCATCGCCATGGTCGACGTCGATCACTTCAAGCGCTTCAACGATACGCACGGACACGAGCTGGGCGACCACGTGCTGCGCATGGTGGCGGCCAAGCTGGAGCGCGTCGGCGCTGGCCGCGCCTACCGCTTCGGCGGCGAGGAGTTCGCCATCGTCTTCCCGGGCAAGCACATGCGAGAAGTGTGGCCGCACCTGGAAGCACTGCGCGAGCAGATCTCCGCCCATCACTTGACGCTGCGGGCACCGGAGCGAGATCCCGCCAAGCAGGGCCGGCCCGGCGAGCGGCCGCCGGTCAGTGTCGGGGTGACCGTGAGCATCGGCCTGGCTGAACGCGGCGAGCGCCTGACCACGCCCGCGGACGTGCTCGTCGCCGCCGACGGTGCGCTTTATCGCGCCAAGCACAAGGGCCGCAACCGTATAAGCCTGTAGCCAGGCAATTGAAAAACTACTGCGCGGGGTCGTCGCAACGCACGACCTCGATGCATGGCTGCCCGCTTAGAATAGCGGCTCCCGTACTGCTCGCCCTCTCCTGCCTCGATGACCATCAAGCCGGCTGCACTGCTCCTGCTCGCCACCTGCCTGCTGGCATGCGCTGCGACCGCGCTCCCGGCGCAGGCGCAACGCCCGCGCGGACAATGGACCACCAGCTGCTCCGCTTCTCACTGTACGGCGAGCACCAGGGTCGGGACGAACGAACCGGGCGTGCCGTACGCCTATCAGCTTCGCGTTTCCCGCTATCGTGACGACAAGATCGAACTCGTTCTGCTGACCGGTAGCCGGCGGCCAGCCGACGATGCGGCGATCCGGGTGCATGTGGACGACAAAGCGCTCACGCAGCTGACACCAGGCACCGGCTATCGCCGCGTGGGTGCAAGCAACACGTTCGTCATCGCGCAGGCCGATCCTCTGCTGCAGGCCATGCGTCGGGGCAGGCAGCTACGCCTGTCCTTCCGGACGATGTCGGGCGCCGAGGAGACGGCGGCGCTGTCGTTGCAGGGAATGGATGGCGCACTCTCGGCGATCGGGGTGAGCGGCGGCAAAACCACGGCCGCGACGCCACCCGCAACGCAGGCAGCAACCCCGGCGGGGAACCCGCCGGCGAGGGAAGCCGCGGCCCGCAATGCAACCGGCAAGGCCGCTGCCGCGCCCAAGACCGGAGCGAAGCGCACGCGTTCGGCGGCGGATGCGCCCTTGCCTGCACCCACAGCACCGGTTACTGCGCCGACGGCACCACCATCCGACACACGCATGGCACTGCAAGCCGATGGCGCCGAGCTGCCGGCGGCGGTGCTCGACGTCGCACCGTCCGCGCCTGCATCACCATCGGCGTCTGCATCTTCATCTTCCGTTGCGCCGACTTCCCCGGCAAGCGTGCCACGCCAGTTCGCATGCCAGGGCAACGAGCCCTTCTGGAATCTGGTCATCGACGGCGATACCGCCCGCTACGTGTCACTGGCCGGGGGCGGCGAGCCGGCGCCGGTGCTGCTGTCGGGGCGCCTGCATGCCACCGCGGGGAGTACCGGTACGATCTATGGCTGGCGCGGGCGTGCCGCCGACGGTAACGCCTATGGCGTGCTGATCGAGCGCCGCAGCTGCCGCGACGATATGTCCAGCGAAGATGGCGGCCTCGCGTTCGCCTATAGCGCGACGCTGGCGGTGCCTGGGCGCGATACGCTGCACGGCTGCTGCAACACCGGCCTGACACGTGTCAAGGGAGCCGAAGTCACGGGCGAGGCATCGGTGCGCTTGAGCGCACTGCGCACCCGCTCACCGGATGATTGGAGCCGCCATCTTTCCGACCTGCTGCCTGCCATCGATGCATGCCTGGAACGCACGCCAGGCAGCGGGGCGTACGTGACCAAAGCCTGGCCCATGAATCGCGGCCTGGTCGGCGTGCGTACGCGCAATGCCAGCGTCGGATGGTTCGAATGCGTGGCCCAGCGCGAAGGCCGCAACGTGGAGAGCTTCGCACCCGTGGACAGCAAGGCCGAGCACGTGCCGGACGAAGAGAAAGTGCTGTTCGTACCGCCCTCGGTCGCCCGCATGGAAGGCACCTGCTTCCGCCACGAGCGCGTGGTGGACGAAACCGACCGCCTCTACGGCTGGCTCACCACCAACAGCTGCTGGCGCACGCCGGTCGCCCGACGGCGCAATTGAGGAAACTCTACAGGGAGCGCCCTGGACGCATCAGCCCCGGCCGCGCCGCCAGGCTTCGTATTCCTTACGCGTCTGCTCGCTGGGCGGATAGGTCCCCGGCACCGGCGCACCAGCCTTGATCTTCTCCAGCACGAACGCTTCCAGCTCGTCCAGATCCGCCGCGGTGCGCGAAACCTCGTCGGCGAGATGGCGCGGAATGCATACCACGCCATCGGCGTCACCCACCAGCACGTCGCCGGGCATCACCAGCACCTCGCTGCAGGCGATCGGCACGTTCCAGTCCACCGCCAGATGACGCGCCGGATGCGGCGGCGAGGCCGCGCCGCGCGCGTATACCGGCAAGCCGAGCGTCTGCACCGAGGCGAAATCACGCACGCAACCGTCCACCACGCAGCCGGCCGCGCCGCGCACACGCAGCCGCGTCATGTAGATGTCTCCGCCGATGGCAGCGCTCTCCACGCCGCGTCCCTCCACCACCAGCACCTGGCCGGGACGGCACGCTTCGATGGCGGCACGCTGCGGGTAATCGGGACGTGTGATGTTGTCGAAGGTGGCCAGATCTTCGCGGCCGGGGACGAAGCGCAGGGTCAGTGCCTCACCCACCATGCGCAGGCCCGGATTCAACGCACGCAGACCGGGCAGGAAAGTGTTGCGAAAGCCGAGCTTGAACAGCTGGGTGGTGAGCGTGGCGGTGGCCACGCGGCCGAGGCGCGCGAGCGTCTCGGCGGAAAGCGGCGACAATTCTGCTGCGGGCATCCCGATCTCCTCCGATCATGTTGCCGCGCATTCTAGTGTACGGAGTCAGTAGTTCGCTGAAGAATGTTCGATCAGAGCCGAAAGGCTGGGACGAAAATCGCCACGGTCCGCACGTGATAGTTGTGCAGAGCTTCCCTAGCAGCCCGATCCAGAACCGCTGCGCACCGGATCCAGAAGCCGGTCGTAGCGCCAGCGCTCCGGCGGCTCCTCGTTGCGTATCCGGTCGATCTCCGCATCCACCATCTCGTCCAGTTCACCCAATCGTGCGATCTGCTTGAGACCGCGCAAGGTCGGGCCATTCCACAACAGCACGCCGATCGACACACCGATGTTCATCGGCGTCATCAGCTGCAGTACCCCGGATTCGCCGGCCAGAAACGAGTACGTATTGCGTGGACTGCGCATGATGGTTCCCTTGCACCCGACACGCATCCACAGCGGAATGGCGCCATCGGCCTGGTTGCCGTGTCCGATCGCGAGCGTCGTCACCCAGTCCCCAGCGTTGAGATCGAGGTCGGTCTGTGTCCAGTGCCGGTCAGCCGCAATCAGCTCCAGGAAGCACCAGCTGCGAATCACGCCCTGAGGAGCTCTGCTGGCCAGCCCGAAGAAACGGCTTCGAAAAGAACGCTCGCGCGACATTTCAGCTGCCTTCACCTGCCGGCGTGCTCATGCACAGTGCCGAAGGTGAAAATGACCGGGGCCGCTGTTCGGTGTCTCATTGCCTCTCGTTTTGTGTGAGCCGCGCTGGTTGATGCGACCGGCTTGTACGGTTTGGATGGTAGAGCGCACGCCGTGCGGTCGCACCCGACCCTTGCCCAGGAACGGCAGGCAGATTTCCCGTCAACGGCGCGATGGCTTCCCAGCGCCGGAATCGGGGCCTAGTGAGCTCTCGATGACGCGACGCGCGTTGCCTCGGATGTGGCCGCCGACGTCGAGCTCATCCGCAGGGCTGCGGCGCAGCGCGGCCGAGCTGCTGGAGCTGCCCTGAGGCAGCCCGCATCGCGAGACTTGTTCAGCGCTTCCCTGGGATCAGTCGAAGCTGACGATCTCGATCCAGTTCGATCCTTTGCCGGTCGGATATTTCTGCAGCAACCGCAGCGCTCCGTTCGACTGATCGATCGCATAGACCGAGATCGTGTCCGACTGCTCGCCCGAGGCGACCAGGAACTTTCCGCTCGAGTCGATCGCGAAGCCACGCGGCTGCTTCTCGGTCGGCGTGCTGCCCAGGTAGGTCAGCGCACCGGTCTGCGTGTCGACGGCAAAGGCCGACAGCGTGCTGCTGGTCCTCTCCGCGATATACAGGAACCTGCCGTCCGGCGTGATGTGGATATCGCTGGCCCAGATATCGTTGTCGGTGTTGCGCGGCTGTGCATTGGATGAACCCATCGGAACGCGTGGCGCCCCCGGCATCAGCGTGGTATCCGATGGCAGACCAGGCGTGGTGTGCAGCTCGGAGAGCGTCCCGGTCGTGCCGTCCAGCGCGAATGTCGTCACGGTCGCGAGCAGCTCGCTCAGCACGTATACGAACTTGTTGTCCGGTGAGAACACGAAATGGCGCGGACCCGTCGACTGGCTCATCAGAGCAAGCGCGGGCGTGTTCGATGCGAGGCGGCCGGTCTTTTCATCGAAGACGAACTCGAAGATCGCGTCACTGCCGAGCGTCGGCACGAACACGAACCGGTTGGTCGCGTCGATGCGGATCGCGTGCGCGTTGCGGCCGACCGGAATCACCTGCAATGGCTGAGCAGCCACGCGGCCGTCGCGACCGACTGCGTTCACGCTCACCAGGTGGGCTCCGTACGATGCGCCCAGCAGGAAGCGCCCGGTCTTGTCCAGCGTGATGAACGGAAAGCTCTCCGCCAGCGGGGACACCGCCATCGGCTTCAGCGCGCCGGTGGCAGCCTCGATCGCGTAAACGTGCACCGAGTACGGCTTCGTCCGGACCGCGGCATAGAGAAACCGCCGGTCCGGGCTGACCGCCAACGGCAACACCAGCTTGCCGGCAGGCGTGCGCGCAAGCACCTCCAGCGCACCGTCCGGCCCGAGCCGGTAGGCACCGATGTCGCCATCCTCGGCATTCGACACGTACACGAAGGTTCCGGCCAGCGCCGGTACGGCAACGGCACACATCAGCGCAGATGCGGCCAGCCACGTGAGAAACTTCATCTGCCGGCTCTCCTCGAGATCGTTGTGAGGCCATGCAGTTTAGACATGATTGCAATGGGCGGCCTGACGGGTGCCCAGCCGCCTCCCGACAGACAATCCAGGGCCATGGGTGTTAGCATGCGGCGGCACCCAGGAGGAGGAGATGGCAAACGCGTACCGATCCAGGAGCCACGGCTTTCTTCGCGCCGGCGCAATCGCCGCGGCGATTGCAGTCGGCGCCGCATCCCCGCCTCCAGCGACGGCCCAGGGCGAGATCAAGATCGGCATCATCGAACCCCTGAGCGGGCCGATCGCGGCCGAAGGCCGACGCCAGCTCAACGGCATGGAAGTGGTGCGCGATCTCATCAACGAGCGCGGCGGCATCGCAGGCAAGCGGCTGACCTGGGTGGTGGCCGACGCACCCGACGCCACCGCTGCGACCAACCAGGCCAGGCGCCTGATCACGCAGGAGGGCGTGAAGCTCCTCGCCGGAACCTTCTCGAGCAGCTTGTGCCTGCCGGCCAGCGATGTTGCCGCGCGCAGCAACGTCGTCTACTGGGAGGTCTCCTGCGTCGATCCGCGCTTCAGCGTGCGCGGCTACAAGAACGTGTTCCGCACCGAGATCGATGCCAATGGCTTTGGCTGGTACCAGCTCGAATTCATCCGCGATACGCTGCACAAGAAGCTGGGAAAGGACCTCAAGGATCTCAAGATCGCGTTCCTGAGCGAGGACTCGGCGTACGGTCAGGGCACGACCGAGGCCGGGAGGAAACGCGCGCAGGAGCTGGGAATCCGCGTCATTTCGGTGGATTTCTACAACCGCAATACGATGACCGACTTCACGCCGATCATCCTCAAGCTCAAATCTTCACGACCCGACGTACTCATCGCCAACACTTACACCAACGACGCGATCCTGTTCTGGCAGCAGGCGCGGCAGCTCGATCTCGATGTCAAGGCGGTCGTGAGCGCGGGAGCAATCGGCATCGGCTCGCCCGATTTCGGCAAGAGCCTCGGTGCCACCGCCGAAGGACCGTTCGCGCTGCTGGAGCCGGCTGGCATGAATGCCAAGGCGCTCGACAAGGAAGTTGCCGCACTGGAAGCGGAGATCGCCAAGCGTTACGAGGCCAAGTACAAGGAGCAATACGCGGCATCGGCGCAGGTCGGCGCTGCCGGCATGTGGATCCTCGCGGAGGTGTTGAAGAAGACCGGCGGCGATCTCAGCCTGGACAAGGTGCGCGCGGCAGCGCTGAGCCTCGACATCCCGGTGGGCGGAACGCTCAACGGCTGGGGCGTGAAGTTCCAGGACAACGGCCAGAACGCAACCGATCGAGTGCAGCACTACATCGTCCAATGGCAGAACGGGAAGCCGGTGACGGTGTGGCCGGAGCGGTTCGCCGTGGCGCCGATGAAGCACGTTCCGCTGCCGAAGTGGAGCGAGCGAAAATAGTCCCCCACCCCGCCTCTCCTTCTCTCGCGTGCGGGGCAGAGGGAGGGAAGAGCCAAAGTCAGTCTGCCGCCTAGTCCGGGTCGATGGAAGCGCTTCCCCAGCTCATCGCCTCCGCTATCATCCTCGGCGGTATCTACGCCTTGGTGAGCATCGGCCTCACCCTGGTGTTCGGCGTCATGCGTATCGTCAATTTCGCGCACGGCGAGTTTCTGATGCTGAGCATGTACCTCGCGATCGGATTGTTCGCCACCGCGGGAATCGATCCCTATGTCGGCCTTCTGGTCGCGGTGCCAGCGTCGCTCGTCTTCGGCAGTCTCATCTACTACGTCGTCATCCGGCCGGTGGTCGCCCGCTCGCACGCCGTCCAGATCTTCACCACGCTCGGCCTCTCGATCGTTCTGCAGAACGCGGCGCTATTCCTGTGGACCGGCAATTTCCGCCAGCTGCGCCTGCCGTACGGCGGAAACGTCATCACCATCGCCGGCGCCGCCGTCACGGTCGCGCAGGTCATTGCCTTCGCGACGGCCGCAGCCTTCACTGCCGCGCTCTTCGCCTGGTTGCGCTTCACCTATCTCGGCAAGGCCATGCGCGCCACGGCGCAGGACCGCAATGCCGCGACCTTGATGGGCATCGACACCGGCAGAGTGCTGCTGGTCGCCTTCCTGGTCGGGACGCTGTGCGTTGCAGTCGCCGGGATGCTGATGGCGCCTCTGTTCGCAACCTATCCGACGGTGGGGCTGCAATTCGTCCTGATCGCATTCGTCGTGGTGGTGCTGGGCGGGCTGGGCAGCGTCGTGGGCGCGCTGCTCGGCGCGATGATCGTCGCATTCATCGACGTCGTTGGTGGCTTCTACGTCGGCACCGCCTGGAAAGAAGTGCTCTATTTCGTGGTGTTCATGGCCGTGCTCCTGGCACGTCCCGCAGGTCTGTTCGGCCAGCGGGGCGCCGAGCATCTCGGGACATGACGATACACGCGTCTGCCGGGCACGGTACCCGCGAGCACCTTCCAGCAGCGCTGCTTTTCGCGGGCGCGCTGGCGATTCCGTTGGCGACCGACAACCTCTTCCTGCAGGACGCGGTGATCTTCATGCTCCTGTGGGCCGGGCTGGCGGGTGCGTGGAACATCGCCGGCGGGTTCGCCGGCCAGCTCTCGCTCGGGCACGCAGCGTTTTTCGGGCTGGGCGCATATACATCCACATTGCTCAAGCTCCACTACGGACTGTCCCCCTGGGTGGGGATGCTGTGCGGCGGCGCGCTCGTCGTCGTCGCCAGCGGCTTCATCGCCTTCGCCGCCACCCGGCTGCGAGGCCCGTATTTCGCGCTGGTCACCATCGCTTTCGCAACCGTCATGCAGATCGTCGCGGCGCGATGGTACGAATTCACGCGCGGCAACGAGGGCCTGTCGATCCCCTTCGACCCCACGTTGGCCAACTTCATGTTCGTGGACAAGCTGCCGTGGACGGTCATCGCCCTTTCCTATGTCGTGGCGATCTACGCGCTCGCGAGCTGGATCGGGCGCTCGCGTTTCGGCTTCCAGCTCGCCGGGATGCGTGAGGACGACAACGCGGCGCAGGCGCTGGGCATCGACACCCGCTGGCTCAAGGTCGTGGCGATCGCGCTCAGCGCCTTCCTCACCGCGCTCGGCGGCACGTTCTACGCGCAGTACGTCGGCTTCGTGGACCCCGGCTACGTGTTCTCGCTCGATCTGTCGGTCAAGTTCGCGCTGATGTGCATCATCGGCGGCATGGGCACTGCGCTCGGCCCGGTGCTCGGCGCCGTGCTCATCACGGCGCTGGAAATGGTGCTGCGCGCGAAGTGGGGCGGGGAGCGCAGCGGGCTCTACCTGATCGTCTACGGCGTGCTGCTGATTGTGGTGGTGCGCGTCATGCCGGAAGGCCTGGTCGCAGGGGTCCCGCAAGCCTGGAAGCGCTGGAGGGCACGCCATGCTGCTTGAGGTCGATGCGGTGACCAAGCGCTTCGGCGGCCTGACCGCGGTTTCGGCCGTGAGCTTCGGCGTTGCGGAAGGCGCAGTGGTCGGATTGATCGGCCCGAACGGCGCCGGCAAGACGACGTTGTTCAATCTCATCGCCGGTGCGTTGCCGCCCTCGTCGGGACGCATCCGCTTCGCCGGCGCGGACATCACCGGGGAGAAACCGCATCGCGTCTGCCGGCGCGGCCTGGCCCGGACGTTTCAGATCGTCAGGCCGTTCGGCAACTTGTCCGTCCTCGACAACGTCATCGTCGGCGCCTTCACGCGCACGCACGACCGGCGCACCGCATACGACGAGGCCGAGCGGCTGCTGGAGACGACGGGGCTCGGGCGGTGGCGTGACGCGGCGGCACGTTCGCTGCCCATCGGGCTGCGCAAGCGTCTGGAAGTCGCGCGTGCGCTCGCCACCCGGCCGCAGCTGCTGCTGCTCGACGAAGTGATGAACGGCCTGAACCCGACCGAACTCACCGAGATGATGGCGCTGATCCGCAGCCTCAACGGCGCTGGCACGACGATTCTGCTCATCGAGCATGTGATGGCCGCGGTGATGAATCTGTGCAGCCGCATCGTGGTGATCCATCACGGCGAGAAGGTCGCCGAAGCCGCGCCGCGCGAGATTGCGCACGACCCGCGCGTGATCGAAGCGTATCTCGGCGAAGCCTACCTGATCGAATGACGACGCCCCGAGGCAATGGAG
>JAHCKU010000510.1 GCA_026125625.1 Burkholderiales bacterium
GCCACGGTCGGAGCGCGCGCCCCGGGAAATCTCGCCATCGCGGTGATCGACAACGAAGCCTATGGCGAGACCGGCGGTCAGGCGAGCCACACGGCCCACGGCATCGACCTTGCCGCGGTGGCGCTTGCCTGCCGATTCCGCAACGCGACCACCATACGTCGGCGCGATGAGCTGGAGGCACTGCGAGAGATGCTTCTAGATGCGAGCGGACCAGTGCTTGGCGTGATCAAGACCGCAGCCGCGGACGTACCGCGCGTGCTGCCGATACGCGACGGCCATGCGATCCGTACGCGCTTTCGCGCCAGTGTCGTGGGCTGAGATCCGGCGCCGCTGGGGTGCGATGGCGGACGGCGAGGATTGAGGCAGAAAAGCCGAGGTAGAGATCCCCGCCGTCGACACAGCGCGACGACGGCGGGGAGGATGCAGCATCAAGCCGCGGGCGCGATCACTCTTTGGTGATCGTCCAGATCACGCCGGACTTGGGCGTGTAGTAGAACGGCGTGGGCATGGTGAAGTCGATGTACAGCTCGCCATAGTCGACCACATACATGGTCTTGCCGTCGTTGCTGAACACGACGTCGTTGGTGCGCTCCAGGCCCCCCCGATTCTCCGGCTTCTGATAGGCGTTGGGTCCACGATCGATGTTCTGCGCGAACACCGACCACTTCACGCCGCTGGGATTGAGGAAATCCACCTGCACGACGACCGGCCAGGTCGGCACCAGGCTGTCGGGGCCGTTGTCGATGATGCCGTACACTGCCGCGAACAGCGTCTCGGAGCTCGTGCCGAAAGCTTTCGAGCTCCAGGCGATACCGTCCATCGGATTGTTGGTGTCCCACTCCATCACCGGATTGATGTAGCCGTTGGGGTTGGGATTCTGTGCAATCAACGGAACGCCACGAATGCCGTCCACGTGCACCGGGAAGTGATAGGGCGGCAGATTCGGAACGAAGGGCTTGTCACCGATGTAGAGCTGCGGATAAGGCCGTTCGATCTTCGAGCCGGTCCAGTGCGTGAGGCTGTAGCGCTTGTTGGTGACGAAACCGAAGCCGTCCTTGTCCGGGTAGCCGGCATCCTGCCCTTTCTCGGTGACGATGAACAGCTTCTCCGCGCTGTTGGCGATACGGCGATGGCCCAGATCGTTGGCGCCGTTGTCGCTCACCGCGAGTGCGTTCTCGAAACGCGTGCCCTTGGGTCCGAATGCCACGCCAGCCTGGTTGCGGAAGCCGAAGGCATAGACTTCCATCTTGTCGTGGGAATAGATGCCGTCCGAGCCCTGGTCGCTGATCTTCACGCGCATGACCGAGCCGCCGCAGGGAACTGTGGCCTTGATCACCTGCCCCGGCTTGGCGGGCACTCCGACCGGAAGCAATGCGCCTGTCATGCGCCCGTCGGCGGACTTGATATTGAGGCCGGTGTGGACGATGTCGCGGCATACCGGATCGTGAGGCGTGGGCGGGAAGCCGTCGGGGTGTGCGAGCCAGAACGGATCGTTCGGCACGTCGGTCCAGCCGTGGTTGTCAGGATCGGCGAAGCCGGTGTTGCTCGGGAAGCCGAGCGCGAAGTACAGATAGCCGTCCTTGCAGGTGATGCCGCCGTTGCGGTGATCGCCGATGAACAGATCCTTGACGATGAGCTTGAGCTCGCCCTTGACCCCGTCGATCTCCCAGATCTTCTCACCGTACTCCGGTATGTAGATCTTCTTGTTCTCCGGGCAGTAGCCGATCTCGTTCATCACGGTCTTGAACGTGCCCTTGCCGATTTCGCGCAACAGCTTGCCGTTGCGGTCGAACACCTTCACGTTCGCATCTTCGGGGCCGGGGCCGAACAGCGGACCGGAGATGGCGACCCAGACATTGCCGTCACCGTCGACGGTCGCAGCCGAAGGGGTGTCCAGCCCGGAGGTGAACACGCCGACCTTGTAGCCTTTCGGGACTACGATCTTCGATGGGTCGGGCTTGACCGGGACGCGGGTGGCCCAGCTGCCGGCGTCGCCGGTGCCCTGCTGGGGCTCCATGTCTGCCCAGGCCAGGGACACCGCGAACGGTGTGGCCAGGGCAGCGGCGAACAAGCGTTTCGCAAATCTCATTGCCTCTCCTCCTGTGTGGTGTATTGATTGGGTCAATGAACTGATGCGCTGCCACTGCTCTACGCTACTGCCTACTACAACGGATCACCCTCCCATGCAATGT
>JAHCKU010000511.1 GCA_026125625.1 Burkholderiales bacterium
ACGGTGAGGTCTGCACGAGTTCACCGCCACATTCGGGGCCGGCGCTTTGAACCACCCGCGCGCCGGCACTTGATGCCAGAGCGAGAGGCGGCGTGTCGCGCATCGGTCCCTCGCGGCTCCGCGCCGGCCCTACGTGCTGAGCTTCACCGCTGATGAACTGCGACCTTTCCATTTCGCAACCGCAACGCATGGGCGCCGCGAATCGAAGGGAATCTTCTACTGCAACGGATCGACCCCGAGTCGATCCAGCTTTCTGATTCATGCCGTATAACGGTTGAGCTGAGCGGCGCGCGTGCCGACGTTTGTGCTTGACACTTTATCCCTCACGCGTCCGCTCCAGTGAGTTGTTAGAGCGCATCTCGCGAGGTCTCTCCAGGGTAAGGGACGCCAAATGCATGAAAGGCCGCGCGCGACGGTGTAAATCTGACGATCACATAGCGAAGAAACGCCAGCGGCAGCAGCAATGAAAAAACGAAAGGATAGGCCTGCACTCGGGCCTCGATCTCTCTGAAAATGGTCTCGTCTGCAGGCTGCCCAAGCAAAGACACCTCAATCTTTGAGAATGGCGTTGCCACGACCCACATTCTGCCCTTATAGGTGAAATATGCTTCGAAGTCGTCGGTCATGGCCCATGATCGCTTTGAGAGCACCTGCACGCCACGCAGCATCTCTAAGTACAGAAGCAAAGTACTAGCGCCGAGCAGGTACGATTTCACTTCAAGCGAGTGAGGCTCGCTATCGGTGGGCTTGAACCGTTGCGTCTGCAGTGACATGCGCTCTAACGCCAGAGCTGAGCGCGCCGCCCGCCAGCGCGATTTGTTGGCACTTTATCGTTCACGGCCGCGCTCGAGCGATTTGTTAGGCGGCATCCCGATGTCCCACCGGAGCCGATCGGCTTCCGCGACATCGTTCGCCTTGTCGCGAGCGCGCTCGGCAGCATCCTGCACGTCTCGAAGCTCGGCTTGGCGAGCGCGCATTTCTTCCATCATTCTCGGAGCGTATCTGACGACGGCGATCAGTCCCAAGAGCATTACCACCGATAAGACAACGCGATCGGCCTGGCCGAACATTCCCCATCCCAAGTAGTAGTTCCCCGTCGCGCCCAAGAGAAAGACCAAATAGATCGCCGCAATTATGCGCTTCTGAAGAAAGGACGGTGGACGCATAGGTTGCTTCTTGGCTTGTGCTGCTTGCCGCCTAACTCTCAATTGGGGGGTGGAGGGGGTGTGAAGAAATGAAGTGAATGCGCGAGATAATCTGCTGGCGTGGGCTGCTGGAGTCTGATTTGCTTGAGGAAAATCACATGTGACGCGATGTAGCACTCCATGACCGATCCTACCCCCTCCCCCGGCCTCCTTGCCACCGCCCGCGGCCTCATGCGTACCCGCCGCATGAGCCTGCGCACGGAGGCCTCCTACCTGCACTGGATCCGGCGATATGTCGAATTCCACGGCCGCCGGCCGCCCCGGGAGTTGGGGCCGCTCCACGTCGAGGCCTTCCTCACGGACCTCGCGACCCGCCTGCACGTCGCGGCGTCCACCCAGAACCAGGCGCTTTGCGCGCTTCTGTTCCTCTACAAGCAGGTGCTGCACGCGGATTTCCCCTGGCTCGAGAACATCGTTCGCGCCGCCAGGCCGCGGCACCTTCCGGTCGTACTGTCGCGCGACGAAGTCCGGCGGGTGCTGGTCGAGCTGCGCGGCACGCCGTGGCTGGTGGCGAGCCTGCTCTATGGCAGCGGGCTGCGCCTGCACGAGGGCCTGGCGCTGCGCGTGAAGGACCTGGACTTCGAGCGGCACGAGCTCGTGGTGCGCGACGGCAAGGGCCGCAAGGACCGCGTGACTACGCTCCCCGAGTGCCTGCGCGATCCGGTCGCGGGCCACCTCGCGCGGCTGCGGGACTGGTTCGCGAACGAGCGCCGCCGCGCGCGGCCCGGCGTGTCACTGCCCTTTGCGCTGGCACACAAGTATCCGCAGGCGGCGACGAGTTGGGCGTGGCAGTACGTGTTCCCGTCGGTGTCGGTCTGCAAAGACCCGTACAGCAGCGAGCCGGTGCGCCATCATGCGCATCCGAGCCCGGTACAGCGTGCCGTCACCTTGGCGGTGCGCAAGTCGGGCGTCATGAAGCCGGCGAGCTGCCACACCTTCCGCCACTGCTTTGCGACCCACCTGCTGGAATCCGGCTACGACA
>JAHCKU010000512.1 GCA_026125625.1 Burkholderiales bacterium
TTTCCGTCAGCGGTGCGTACTCGATCAGTTGCATCAGCGCGTTCTCATATACCACCGCGCCGGGTGTCACCGCCAGATCGCGCCCGACCTCGAAGGCGCGCTCGTCCGTCATCGATATGGCGCCCCGCTGCACATCGTGCTGCAGATTGCGCAGGCCCTGGAGCAGGCTTTGTCCGCCGGTTGCCAGCGCCCGGCGGATCACTTCGGGATTGGTGGCCGGGTGGTTGCTGGGGGCCAGCGCGGCAACGAAGTGCTTGGCGAGGAAACGCACTCGCTGCCGGAGTGGATCCGACAGCTGCACGGCCTCGATCAACTCGCGCAGCCAGCGGGCGTCTTCTTCGTAGCCCTCGCGCAGCAGCCGGAAAAAGGGCAGGTCGTGCCATTCCTGCGCACGGAAGCGATGATCGGTGGATGCGCCCGAAGATGTGGTAGCGGTGTGAGTGTCGAGCAGCCGTGCCCACAGGGCCAGACGTGCGTCATAGTGGCGTGCGTTGATCTGCGCCACGCGCTGGGGCTGCGCCGCGAGCGCCTGCAGAAAGGCTTGCAGATCTTCCTGCACACCCGAGCCGCCTGCCTCGGGCAGCTGCGCCAGCATGCGCTCCACCAGCTTCGTGCTGGCCTGATGCAGCTGCTCGAGCGAGGCGGAGTCGGATGCAGGGGGAGGGATGGTGGACATGGGGCGCGCGCAATCGAGTTGCGGTGCGTCAATGCCCGAGCTGTCGGACCAGCCAGATGGTGCCGATGCCCAGACCGATCAGCAGCACCTGCTGCACGGTGGCACGCAAGTCCACGCGCCTGTGCAGACCGGGGATGAGATCGGCGACCGCAACGTAGATCATGCTCGCGGCCACGAAACCGAGCAACGACGGAATCCATGTCCGGACACCGGCCAATGCGAGATAGCCCAGCAGGCCGCCAGCGACCATTGCCATGCTCGACAGCAGATTGATCAGCAGCGCTCGACGGCGCGAATAGCCCGAGTGCAGCAGGATCAGGAAATCGCTCACCTCGGAAGGAATTTCATGCGCCATGATGGCCAGGGCGGTGACGATGCCGAGCCGCACATCGGCCAGGAATGCCGCGGCGATGAGAATGCCGTCGACGAAATTGTGTACCGTGTCACCGACCATGATGAGCGTGCCGCTGCGTCCATGCGCGTGCTCCTCGTGGCCGTGAGGATGCAGGAGGTGGATCGGGTCGTCCTTGTCCGTCTGCTCGCCCCACTGTGGCGCATGATGGTGCCGCCACAGCACCAGTTTCTCGAGCACGAAGAACACCAGCAGACCGGTCAGGACGCTGATACCCAGCTGCGCCGGTTGTGCCATGTTTTCCATGGCATGCGGCAGAACGCCGAGAAAGGCGGCGCCCAGCAGTGCACCCACCGAGTAGCTGACCAGCATCGGCACGGCAGAGGAGCGCGCGCGGAACGCCATTACGGCTGCAGCGGAGATGCTCAGGACGCCGCCCAGCAGGCTGCTGGCGAGAATCCAGGCGAGGACGGTCATGAATTCAGTTCAGCCAGATGAAGGCAGCATGACGGCCGGTGCGGCCATCGCGGCGGTGAGAGTAAAAGCGCGTGCGGTCGTGGAAGGTGCAGCAGTCGCCGCCGTGGATGTACTGCACGCCGGCTCGCTGCAGCCGCCGCCGCACCAATTCGGCCAGGTCCGCCCACCATCTGGGCTGCGCATCGCGCCCCGGCGCCTTGTCGCGGAAGCAGTCGGTGTCCTGCGCATGCGCCGCGGCAAATGCCTGGCGCACGTCGCCACCGACTTCGAATGCATGCGCACCGATGGCAGGGCCGAGATAGGCAAGGACCTGGTCGGTTGCGCAGTCCATGGCGTGCAGCGTTGCCTCCACCACGCCTGCGCTCAGGCCACGCCAGCCGGCGTGGGCGCAGGCCACCACCGTGCCGGCGCGATCGCACAGCAGCAGCGGCAGGCAGTCGGCCACCATTACCGTGCATACCGTCGCGCGGGTGCGGGTGACGGCGGCATCGGCCTCACCGCCGCGCGCGTTCGCGCCGAGGTGTGCGACACGCACGCCGTGCACCTGCTGCAGCCAGCACGGCTCCGCGGGGAGCGCCTGGCGCACGCGCGCGCGGTTGCGCGCGACCGCGTGCGGATCGTCACCCACGTGCAGGGCGAGGTTCAGCGAGTCGAACGGCGGGAGGCTGAAACCACCGGC
>JAHCKU010000513.1 GCA_026125625.1 Burkholderiales bacterium
CCGAGCGTGCCATGGGCAATGATGAGAATGCCGACCATTCGAACCGACTCGTCTGCGCGACGTTGCAGATTCTACTCCGCGCCGGGGCTGGAGGACCTTGGTTTCGATGCCATGCAGTCCGAGGGTAGCTCGAACGAGCGGTCTCAGCCGGCAGTGCGTTCGACCGCATCCAGCATCATCGCGGCCACGCTGAAGCCGGTCTGGTCGTGGATCTCGCGCATGCCGGTCGGGCTGGTGACGTTGATCTCCGTGAGATAGTCGCCGATCACGTCCAGGCCGATCAGCAGCAGGCCGTCCGCGCGCAACGCTGCACCCACTTCTTCGGCGATCTCGCGGTCGCGCTGCGACAGCGGCTGTGCCACCCCGCGTCCCCCGGCGGCGAGGTTGCCGCGCGTCTCGCCCGGCTTGGGGATGCGCGCCAGGGCGTATGGCGCAGGCTGGCCGTCGATCACCAGGATGCGCTTGTCGCCGTGCACGATCTCGGGGATGTAGCGCTGCGCCATGATCGTGCGCCGGCCGTAGTGGGTAAGCGTCTCGATGACCACGCCGATGTTCGGATCGCTGCCGTGCAGGCGGAACACCGAGGCGCCGCCCATGCCGTCCAGTGGCTTGAGCACGATGTCGCCCTGCTCGGCCAGGAAGGCGCGGATCTCCGTCTCCTGGCGCGTGACCAGGGTAGGTACGGTGAAGCGGGTAAAGCCGGTGATGGAGAACTTCTCGTTGTAGTCGCGCAGCGCCCCCGGCCGGTTGATGACGCGTGCACCCTGGCGCTGCGCCTGCTCCAGCAGGTAGGTGCTGTACACGTACTCCATGTCGAACGGCGGATCCTTGCGCATCAGGACCGCGTCGAAGTCCGATAGCGGCTGCTCCGACGCCTCGCCCAGGTCGTACCAGGCGTAGCGCTCACCGGTGAGCCGCAGCGGCCACACCTGCGCGCGCACCTGGTCGTCGCGGCACAGCAGGTTCTCCTGATGCAGCACGAACAGCTCGTGTCCGCGGCGGGCGGCCTCCTCCATCATGGCGTAGGAGGAGTCCTTGTACGACTTGATGCTGTCGAGCGGATCGAGGACGAACGCGAGCTTCATGTAAGTCCGGTCAGGATGCGGTGAGAGGCGATCGCCCAGGCAGATGTGCGCCGGGGCCGCGTATGGCAGTGATCACCTTGTCTGGTTTCAGGCGAGCTTGCGCTGGCGTTCGGCATGTTCCTCGTGGTCGGCGGCCATCTCTTCCAGCTCGAGCGCGGCCGCGACCAGGGCCAGGCGTGCGATCACGCCATAGGCGTAGAAACGGTTGGGGGCGCAATCGGTGAACGATTCCAGCTCGGGCAGCAGACAGGTGCCGTCGAAGGGCATCGGCTCGAAATGCATGCCGGGCGCGTTGAGGTTCTCGTCCTGACCACGGCCGGTGTGCACGCGATAGAAGCCGCCGACCACGAACTGGTCGATCATGTAGATGACCGGCTCGGCGACTGCCTCCTTCACCGTCTCGAAGGTGTACACGCCCTCCTGCACCATGACCTCACTCACTTCCAGCCCTTCCTTCACCACCGACATCTTGTTGCGCTGCTTGCGGTTGAGGTCGCGCACGTCATCGGGGCTCTTCACCGTCATGATGCCCATGCCATAGGTGCCGGCGTCGGCCTTGACGATGACGAAAGGCTCGCGGTCGATGTCGTATTCCCGGTACTTGGCGCGCACCTTGTCGAGGATCTGCGCCACATGCTCGGCCAGGCAATCCTCGCCCCTGCGCTCCTGGAAGGAGATCTGTCCACAGGTGTCGTAGTACGGATCGATGAGCCACGGATCGATGTCGATGAGGCGCGCGAACTCCTCGGCGACGCGGCGGTAGGCCGAGAAATGGCGTGACTTGCGGCGCATCGACCAGCCGGCGTAGGTGGGCGGGATCACCTGCTGCTCGATGTTCTCGAGAATCGACGGGACACCCGCCGACAGGTCGTTGTTGAGCAGGATCGCGCAGGGGGTGTAGTCGCCGACGTGGATGCGGTCGCCGCTGCGCTGGATCGGCTCCAGCAGCAGCTTGCGGCCGGAAATCTCCAAGGTCAGCTCGGTCGGCTCGTGAATCTCGGGGATCAGCGTGCCGATGCGCACCTTATAGCCCGCCTTCTGGATCAGGCCGAACAGCGTGGCCACGTTCTCCAGGTAGAACTTGTTGCGGGTGTGG
>JAHCKU010000514.1 GCA_026125625.1 Burkholderiales bacterium
TCCTCGATCTGAATATCGAAGCGATAGCTGGGAGGCGTCACCACCAGCACCCGCTCGTTGCCCTGCCCTTCGCCGCCGCCCTGCAGCCCCAGCCGATGCAGGATCGACTCCATCTCTTCGCCGGCAATCGGCACGCCGATCACGCGCTGTGCGCGCGCCACCCGCATGCGTACCGGGGTGCGCTGCGGCAGGCGTGCGACATGATCGCTCACCGGTCCTGGTTGACCACCACAGATGTCGAGGATCAGTTGCGTCGCCCGCTCGATGCCGGACAGGTTGTTGTCGTAGTCCACGCCGCGTTCGAAGCGGTGCGAAGCGTCGCTGGTGAAGTTGTAACGACGCGCGCGACCGGCAATGGCGTCCGGAAAGAAGAACGCCGCCTCCAGCAGGACGTTGCATGTGTCCAGATCGGCCTTGGTGCTATCACCACCCATGATCCCGGCCAATCCGATCGGTCCGCTCTGGTCGGTGATGGCCAGGACATCCGCCTCGAGGGCGACGGTCTGCTCGTTGAGCAGCTTCAGCCGCTCGCCGGGACGTGCGAAGCGCACATCGATGCCGCCCGTGAGCTTGTCGAGGTCATACACGTGCAACGGGCGACCCAGTTCCAGCATGACGTAGTTGGTGACGTCGACCAGAGCGGAGATGCTGCGCTGTCCTGCCCGTTCCAGACGGGTGCGCATCCACGCCGGCGTTGGCGCGTGCGCATTCACGCCGCGAATCACGCGCGCGGTGAAGCGGCCGCAGCCATCGGGAGCAGAGATGTGCACGGGGAAGGTGGCATCGATACGCGGCGCTACCGGCTCGATGCTCGGGACACGCAGTGGCGCCCCGGTCAGCGCCGCGACTTCGCGTGCCAGTCCGAGAATGGACAGGCAGTCCGCGCGGTTGGGGGTGAGCTTGACGAGGATCTTGTGATCATCGAGCGCCAGCAAGGTGCGCACATCAGCTCCAGGATGCGCATCCGCAGGTAGCACCAGCAAGCCGGCGTGATCCTCGGACAACCCCAGTTCACGCGCAGAACACAGCATCCCTTCACTGTCCACACCACGCATGCGCGCACGCCCGATTTCGAGCCAGGCCGCGCCGTCGCGGCCGGGAAGGCGGGCACCGATCAGCGCCACCGGTGCCTTCATCCCTTCCACCACGTTTGGCGCGCCGCATACGATCTGCAGGCTCTGCCCGCCACCGACGCCCACCTTGCAGACCTTGAGCTTGTCCGCGTTCGGATGGGGAGCGACGGTATTCACCTCGCCCACCACCACCCGCAACCAGGGTGGCGCCACCGGATCGCAGGATTCGACCTCCAGTCCCGACATCGTCAACAGGTGCGTCAGCTGCGCGGTGTCCAGTTCCGGATCGACCCATTCACGCAACCATGCTTCGGAGAACTGCATGGGTTCCCGTCACCTCACCAGGAAAATTGCCGCAAGAAGCGCAGGTCGCCCTCGAAAAACAGGCGCAGGTCATCGATGCCATAACGCAGCATCGTCAAGCGCTCGAGACCGCTACCGAATGCAAAGCCGATCCAGCGTTCGGGATCGAGACCGAAGTTGCGAATGACAGCTGGATGTACCTGCCCCGCGCCCGAGATCTCCAGCCAGCGCCCTTTCAGCGGACCACTGTCGAACGCCATATCGATCTCCGCGGACGGTTCCGTGAATGGAAAGAACGACGGCCGGAAGCGTACCTGCAGCTCGTCTGTTTCGAAGAAGCTGCGCAGGAAATCGGTATAGACGCCCTTGAGATCGGCGAAGCTGACGTTCTCGTCGATCCACAGTCCTTCTACCTGATGAAACATCGGCGAGTGCGTGGCATCACTGTCGACGCGGAAGGTACGCCCCGGTGCAATCACCCGCAATGGTGGGCGATGCTGCCTGGCGTAGCGCACCTGCATCGGGCTGGTATGTGTTCTGAGCAGCAGCCCACCTTCGACATAGAAGGTGTCGTGCATGGACCTGGCGGGATGATTTTCCGGCTGGTTCAAAGCAGTGAAGTTGAACCAGTCGCTTTCGATCTCCGGCCCGTCGGCAATATCGAAACCGATCGAAGCAAAGATCTGTTCGATGCGTCGCCAAGTGCGCATCACTGGATGAATGCCTCCCTGTCCCGACTGATGTCCCGGCAACGTGACATCGATTGCCTCCTCGGACAGACGTGCA
>JAHCKU010000515.1 GCA_026125625.1 Burkholderiales bacterium
TTCGTGCGCGAAGACGGCGGCCGCGAGCCCGGCGCGCTCCATCAGCCCGGGTGGCGGGCTGTCCCGCAAGGCGGCGGCCTCCAGCATGCGCAGCTCCTGCGTGCGATAGACGGGCAATGAGTGCCCCTCGCACATCGCGCTCGCTATCCTCGTCGTGATTGGCTCCGTGCCGTGCTGCATGGCTGCTCGTGGGTGGTCGCTGCGGTGGTTCGCGTCGACTATTATCGCGCTCCTGCGCCATCGGCATGCGCCTGCTGTGCGTACTGGTCCGCGATCGCACGCACAGCGCTTCGAGGCTGCAGCGCAAATGCCATGGGAATTATGATGAACGGACCTGCAGCCTATGCCCGCGCTGCACATGCCTCTGGTGCATGATAATGTCACACGCTGGCAGGCAGCAGCCATACTGCTGAAGATCGACCTGCTTCTGATATATCACATGTTCATGCATTGAGAATGAGGCATGCGGGGCAAGCGCATCGCTGTATTGGAAAGCGGTCTCGGCACACATCTGGTGGAGTTGATCACGCGCGCCGGCGGCGTTCCGCTGCACGCGCCTGCGCTGGCCGAGTTGCGCGAGATCGATCCTGACAGGCTTGCCGCATTCCTCGATCACTGCGTGCATGATCCACCTGGCCTGTTCGTATTCCAGACCGGGATGGGCGCGCAGGTGCTGCTGGATACTGTCGACCAGCTCGGGCGCGAAGCGCTGCTGCTCGATCTGCTGGCACACGCGAAGGTCGCCGCGCGTGGGCCGAAGCCGGCCGGTGTGCTGAGCGCACGCGGTATTCGCATCGACTTCCTCACCCCTGAGCCGCACACCACCGCAGAGTTGCTGAACATGCTCGCACCGGTGCTGCGACCGCAATTGCGCGCAGTGATCCAGCGCCACGGCGAGTCCAATCGCTGGCTCCAGGCCATGCTGCATGCCCACGGGGTAGAGATCGTGGAGCTGCCGTCTTATCGCTGGGTACTGCCGGCGGATACGGCACCGCTGGTACGCCTGCTGGACGCGCTCGACGCGCGTACGCTGGATGCTGCAGTATTCACCAGTGCCGCCCAGGCGCGCAATCTGTTCTTCTTCGCCCGTCAGATGCAACGCGAAGCCACGCTGCGTACCGGACTGCAGGACGTCATGGTGGTGTCGATCGGGCCGGTATGCAGCGCTGCGCTGCGCAGCCTGGGTGTGTCGGTCGCAGCGGAGGCCTCCCCACCCAGCCTCGAGCCACTGCTGGCCCTGCTCGAGCAGCGACTCGGTTAGCAGGTTCTCCGAACGGAAGCGGGCCACGCCATGGTCAGGCTCCGTGGGTGCGAGCGGCTATAATTCCGCCTCACCACCTGCTCATCTCGATGGCTACCATCCTTCGGCTTCCCGGCCGCCGCGCACTCTCCGATTTCCGTCTCGACAAACTCCTGCATGGCATTCGCACCGCGCTTCCCTCGCTGGAAGGCGTGGAGACACGTTTCTGGCATTTCGCGAAGCTGCGCGCACCGCTCCCGGCCGGGCAGCAGGCGGTTCTCGAGCGCCTGCTGACCTACGGACCGGCCTCGTCACCGGGCGAGCTGGCGCCGTCCCTGGTGGTGGTGCCGCGGCTGGGGACTCTCTCGCCGTGGTCGTCCAAAGCCACCGACATCGCGCATCAGTGCGGCCTGCAGGCGGTGGAGCGCATCGAGCGCGGCACTGCCTTCGGTTTTTATTTTTCCGGTTCCGGTACCTTGACGGATGAGGCGCGTGCCCGCCTGCTGCCGTTCATCCACGACCGCATGACGGAGACGGTGCTGCCTGATCTCGTCAGCGCCGATGCGCTGTTCGAAGAAGCCGCACCCAAGCCGCTGGCGCGGGTGGATGTGCTCGCAAGCGGAGGCGAGGCGCTGGTGCGTGCGAATACCGAGATGGGCCTGGCCTTGTCGGACGACGAGATCGACTATCTGCTCGACTACTTCCGGCGCATCGGCCGCAACCCGACCGATGTCGAGCTGATGATGTTCGCGCAGGCCAACTCCGAGCACTGCCGGCACAAGATCTTCAACGCTTCCTGGACCCTCGACGGTCAGGCCCAGCCGCGCAGCCTGTTCGCGATGATCCGCAACACCCACGCGCGTTCGCCGCAGTTCACCCTGAGCGCCTACAAGGACAACGCCGCGGTGATCGA
>JAHCKU010000516.1 GCA_026125625.1 Burkholderiales bacterium
CACAAATTCCCGATCGGCGACGGCGAGAGCGCTGTCAACGTCGCCAGCAACGGCCCATACAAGGACGGCCGCGGCAGCCTGCACGAAGGGGCGTTGCGCGCGCTCGCCGTGGTATGGCGGCCAGGACAGGTACGACCCGGAACCATCAGCGAGCTGATGCATGCGGTCGACCTGTATCCCACCCTGCTCCAGCTCGCCGGCGCCGGCGCCGGCGAGGCGCAGCACAAGCCCATCGACGGCATCGATCAGTGGGCCACCCTCACCGAGGGCAGTCCCGGTGGGCGCAAGGAAGTAACCGAGGCCACCAGAGCAACGCGCGCGTCAGCACCCCTCACCGAGGGCAGCCCCGGCGGGCGCAAGGAAGTCCTGCTCAATGTCGAGGAGTTTCGCGGCGCCCTGCGCGTGGACGACTGGAAACTGATCCTGCACGCCAGCCTGCCGGGCAAGGTCGAGCTGTACAACCTGCGCGACGATCCTTCCGAGGAAAACAACCAGGCGGAGCGCGAAGGCGAGCGCGTGCATGCCATGAGCAAGCGCCTGACCGAGTACGCCTGGGAAATGGCGCCGGCCCTCTATCTCGAAGACCTTACCAGGCCGCGCAAGGTGGAAACACCGATGTACTGGGGCGAGAATCCCGTGCGCGAGTAGACGCGCGGCTGGATACGATCAACAGGCCGTCACGGCGCCGCACCGCGCAAGAAATCGAAATCGCAGCCGCGATCGGCCTGCAGGATGTGCTCGGCGTACAGACGCGCGTAGCCACGCGCCGGGACGAGCGGCGCGACCAGTGCGGCACGCCGTTGCGCCAGCTCCTGCTCGCTCACCAGCAGGTCCAGGCGCCGCTCGCGCACGCTCATGCGGATGCGGTCGCCGGAACGCACCACGGCCAGCGGCCCGCCGCTGGCGGCATCCGGCGTCACGTGCAACACCACGGTGCCATAGGCGGTACCGCTCATGCGGGCATCGGAGATGCGCACCATGTCCTTCACACCCTGCTGTGCGAGCTTTTTCGGGATCGGCAGATAGCCGGCCTCGGGCATGCCGGAGGCACTGCGCGGTCCGGCGTGCTTCAGCACCAGAAAGGCGTCGGCGCTGACTTCGAGCGCGGGATCGTCGATGCGCTGTGCCAGATCCTCCAGCGACTCGAACACCACTGCCCGGCCTTCGCGTTCGAACAGCCGCGCATCCGCCGCCGAGCGCTTGATGATGGCCCCGCGCGGGGCCAGGCTGCCGAACAGCGCGGCCAGACCGCCCACGCTCTGGAACGGCTCGCTGCGTGGACGGATCACGTCGTGGTCGACGAAGCGCGGCTTGTGCTCCAGGCGCTGGCGCAGCGTCTGTCCGCTCACCGTGATGCAATCCAGATCGAGCAGGTCGCGCAGCTCGTGCAGCAGTGCATGCATGCCGCCGGCGGCGTGGAAATCCTGCATGTAGTGCTGCCCGGTCGGCTTGAGATCGACCAATACCGGTGTTTCGTCCGACAGCCGGTTGAGCGCTTCCAGTGAGATGTCGATGCCGCGCCGTCCGGCAATGGCGGTCAGGTGCACGATGGCATTGGTCGAGCCGCCCACCGCGAGCAGCACGCGCAAGGCGTTGCGCACCGACGCCGGGGTGATGATGCGGCTGGGCATGAGGCCTTCCGCGGCCAGTGCCAGCGCACGCGCGCCGGAGGCTTCTGCTGCGCGCAGGCGGTCGGCATGCACCGCGGGGATGGCCGCGCTGTCGGGCAACGCCATGCCCAGCGCCTCCGCGATACAGGCCATGGTGCTGGCCGTTCCCATCACCGCGCAGGTGCCGGCGGTGGTGGCGAGATTGCCTTCCACTTCATGAATCCCGTCGTCATCGACTTCGCCGGCACGATAGCGCGCCCAGAAGCGCCGACAGTCGGTGCACGCACCCAGACGCTCGCCGCGGTAGGGCATGGCCAGCATCGGCCCGGCCACCAGCTGGATGGCCGGAATGTCGGCGGACGCCGCACCCATCAGCTGCGCCGGCACGGTCTTGTCGCAGCCGCCGATGAGCACGCAGGCGTCCATCGGCTGCGCGCGCATCATCTCCTCGGTGTCGATCGACATGAGATTGCGATACACCAGGCTGGTGGGATTCAAGAACACCTCGCCCAGCGAGATGGTCGGGAACTCCAGCGG
>JAHCKU010000517.1 GCA_026125625.1 Burkholderiales bacterium
CCCGCACCTTCCAGATCTCGCCCGCATTGCGTGCGCGCTACGGCTATCCGGAGATCACGCCTGCATTACGCGCGAAGATCTTCGGCCTCAACGCCACGCGACCGTATGGCATCAGTGCCGAAGAGGTGAAGATGCGCGCCCGTGGTGATCGCATCGCGCGCGAGCGGCTGGCCTACATGGAGCGGCCCGAGCCGCACTACCTGACCTACGGGCCGAAGACGCGGCGCGAGTTCCTCAATCTGCTGGCGTGGAACGGCGGCTCGCGCGCGTAGCAGGCCGTTGCAAAGCTACTGCGCGGGGCTGATGCGGGGTTGCGCAGTGCTCGGAATCCTCACGCCCCGGTGTCATCCCGAGCCAGAGGCGAGGGAGCTTGCTTTTCACCTATCCAACGATCGAACCAACAGCAGGATGTCTCGCTGCGCTCGACATGACACCGGGGGGCTCTAGACATGACCCCAGCGAGGGTTCGAGACGACACCGGGGTTCGACATGGCACCAGTGGGAGCGCGACATGGCACAGTAACCGTGTCATTCCGAGCCAGAGGCGAGGGAGCTTGCTTTTCGCTCATCCACGATCAAACCAACAGCAGGATGTCTCGCTGCGACGGCTGAACCTTTTCAGGCTGGCGCGATTCATCACGCCAAACATGGTAAAAAGGGCAGATGATTCTGATCGATCAATTCCCGAATCTCGCGCTCATCTGCTGGAATCGTGCCGACCGAACCGTGTCGGAAGCCGAGGCGCTCGCCTTGTACGAAGCCAACTGGCGCTTCGTCGACGTGCAGAACATGCCCGAGCGGGAACGAGCGCTCATCGAGCGCTTGGTGCGCGACCATGGCAACGGGGTCCTGCTTGTTTAAGCGGGCGCGTCATCGACTGGTTGCCCAGCTGCTGAGCATGCTGGATACCAAGAAACTGAAGGACCTTCGCTGCTATTTCGGAGGCGGAACCGCTGTGGCGCTTCTGCTGGACGAGTTTCGTGAGTCCGTGGATGTCGACTTCATGTGCTCTGACCGAACGAGCTATCGCAACCTGCGCAGCCTGATCTTCGAAAAGGACATCGACGGTTTGTTTCGTGTGCCGATCAGGAAGCGTCGCGACACCCGTGCCGACATCGATGGGGTTCGCAATTTCGTCGATATTGACGATAGTCCGGTCAAGTTCGAGATCATGCGCGAAGCCAGGATCGAACTCGACGACTCGTTTCAGGTGATCTCGGGCGTAGCATCGCTCTCGACTGCGGATCTTTTCGCCGAGAAGCTGCTGGCCAATGCGGATCGAGGTACTGACATGTCTACCAATCAGCGCTGGGGACATCCGCCATTTCGACGCTTGTCTCGACACGCTGAGCGTCGATCCTTCTGTGCGATCGATCCTTGAGGCTTCACTGCAAGCCGAGTTTTCGCGTTGATTCGGGTGGTATGGGGCAGATGCAACCACCCCGCCGCCTTACGGCGGCACCCCTCCTTGAAAAGGAGGGGAAGTCTTCCCCTCCTCTCCAAGGATGAGAACGACGGGGGTGTGCGCAGCCTTCTTCCCCGCCTCTCAAGAGGCGGGGTGGCGGCAAAGCCGCCGGGGTGGTGTGGGGTAGCTGCAATCACCCCGGCGTATTCGGCGATTCACGCCCCGGCCAGCACCACCTGCAGGATCGCCAGCATCTGATCGATCTCGTCACGCGAAACGTTCAGCGCCGGTATGAAGCGCAGGCATTCCGGCCGCGGCGAGTTGATCAGCAGTCCGCGCTCGCGCGCGGCGTCGACCGTCCGCGCGCCGATCGGCTGACCCAGATCGAGCGCCAGCAGCAGGCCCTGGCCGCGCACTTCTCCGAGCTGCATCTTCTCCGACAGGGCGTGCAGTCGTTGCTGCAGATAGTCGCCGGTGCTGCGCACGTTCTCCAGGAAGGCAGCGCTGCCCACCGTCGTGAGCACGGCGAGACCGACCGCGCACATGAGCGGATTGCCGTTGTAGGTGCCGCCCTGATCGCCCTGCTCGAAGCAGGACACCGCCTCCTTCGCCAGCAGTGCGCCGAGCGGCACGCCGCCGCCGATGCCCTTGCCCAGGGTCATGATGTCCGGTTCGATGCCGGCATGCTCGTAGCCGAACAGCCGCCCCGTGCGACCGATGCCGGTCTGCACTTCGTCG
>JAHCKU010000518.1 GCA_026125625.1 Burkholderiales bacterium
CGCGGCCTGCTGCAGGGCGTTGCCGACGAAGGCGGATTCTGGCCGGCATTCTCCAGCAACGAGGAGGCGCTGGAGATGCTGGTGCGTGCCATCGAGCGTGCCGGCTATCGTCCGGGCGAGGACGTCGGCATCTCGCTCGACATCGCCGCCTCCGAACTCGGCCGCGGCGGACGCTATCGCCTGGCGCTTGAGGCGCGTGAGCTGGACAGCGCGGAAATGGCGCAGCTGCTCATCGGGTGGTGTCGGCGCTTTCCCATCGTCTCGATCGAGGATCCGCTGGCCGAAGACGATACGCCCGGGATGAGCCTGTTCACTGCCGCCGTGGGCGACCGGATCCAGATCATCGGTGACGACTACCTGGTGACCAACGCTGCGCTGGTGCGTGCGGCAGCGCAGGCGCGCGCGTGCAACGCGGTACTGATCAAGCCCAATCAGGCCGGCACCGTGACCGAGACGCTGGCCGCGCTGCGCGCCGGCAAGGACACGGGCTTCGGCACCATCGTCTCGGCGCGCTCGGGCGAGACCGAGGACGTCACCATCGTGCATCTGGCCGTGGGCTGGGATGCCGGCCAGCTCAAGGTCGGCTCGTTCGCACGCTCGGAGCGCATGGCCAAATGGAACGAGGCACTGCGCATCGAGGAAGCGCTCGGCGGCGACGCACGTTTCGCCGGCCGGCAGGCGCTTGCGCACAGTCCGGCGCCTGCGCGTGACGCATGACCCATCCCACGCACGCGCACCCGCTGCGCGGCATCCTGCTGATCATGCTGGCGGTGTTCATGTTCTCCTCCATGGACACCCTGGCCAAGCACATGCTCAAGCGCGAGGCCTATCCGCTCCCGCCGCTGATCTTCGCACGCTACGCCGTGCATCTGGCGTTCATGCTGGCCTTGCTCGCCCCGCGCATGGGATTGAACCTGGTACGCACGCAGCGCCTCGGATTGCAGGTGCTGCGTGGACTGCTGCTGGTGGCGAGCACCGCGTTCTTCTATCTGTCGCTGACCTATCTGCCGCTGGCGGAAGCCGCGGCCATCAGCTTCGTCGGGCCGGTGCTGGTGGCAGCCCTGTCCGGACCGCTGCTGCGCGAGCGCATCGGCCGGCGCCAGTGGCTGGCGGTGGGCCTGGGTTTCCTCGGCGTGCTGATCATCGTGCGGCCAGGCGGCGGAGTATTCACCGTGCACGTCGTCTTCCCGCTGATCTGTGCCTTGCTGTTCAGCCTGTACCAGGTGCTCACGCGCAAGCTGGCCGGACGCGAGAACGCGATGACCACGCTGTTCTTCACCGCCCTGGTCGGCGCCCTGATCACCGCGCTGCCGCTGCCTTTCACCTGGCAGACGCCGACCGTGCTCCAGCTGACGTTCATGATCGGCATCGGCATGTTCGGCGGCTTCGGCCACTTCCTGCTGATTCGCGCGGTCGAGCAGGCCTCGCCGGCGGCGCTGGCGCCATTCGTCTACACCCAGCTGGTGTGGTCCACCCTGCTCGCCTTTCTCGCCTTCGGCGAATTCCCGGACTCCGGCTCGCTGCTCGGCATGGCAGTGATCGTCGCCGGCGGCTTGCTGGCGGTGAACTGGGAGCAGATCCGCCGCGCCAAGTAGAGCAGGCGACGGCTGCGCGCATACCACTCGGAGAGAAAACGCATGTCCCGACCGCAACCGGAAGCACGCGAGAATTACCGGCATTTCCAGCGCATTCCCACGCGCTGGATGGACAACGACGTGTATGGCCACGTCAACAACGTGGTGTACTACTCGTTCTTCGACACCGTGGTGAACCAGTATCTGGTCGAGCAGGGCGTGCTCGACATCGAGCGCAGTCCGGTGATCGGACTGGTGGTGGAGACCAGCTGCCAGTATTTCTCGCCGGTGACCTTTCCCGACGTGGTGACCGGAGGGCTGCGCGTGGCGACGCTGGGCAACAGCAGCGTGCGCTATGAGGTCGGCATCTTCTGCAACGACGAGGCCCTGACCGCCGCCAAGGGCCATTTCATCCACGTCTACGTGGACCGCGCCTCGCGCCGTCCGGCGCCGCTGCCGGCGGCGCGCGCGGCGCGCCGGGCGGCGCCGACACCGCCCCGCCCGGCCACGACCGGTGAGCGCGTGCGTGCCCAGGACGGGGCGGTGGGCTTCTCC
>JAHCKU010000519.1 GCA_026125625.1 Burkholderiales bacterium
TGATCAATACCGAAGCGAGCCATCGCGCCACCGTGCGCGGGCTCGGGTTGCGCCGCCTGCACCATACCGTGACGCTGCAGGATACCCCCGCAGTGCGCGGGATGATCAACAAGGTGTCCTACCTGCTGAAGTGCGAGGATTGAATGCGTCTGAATACGATCAAGCCGGCCCGTGGTGCCAAGCACGCGCGTAAGCGCGTGGGGCGCGGTATCGGCAGCGGCCACGGCAAGACTGCAGGACGTGGTCACAAGGGCCAGAAAGCGCGCGCCGGCGGTTTTCACAAGATCGGGTTCGAAGGCGGCCAGATGCCGCTGCAACGCCGTCTGCCCAAGCGTGGATTTCTGTCGCTGACCCAGGGCATGACCGCCGAAGTTCGCCTGAGCGCGCTGAACGGCGTCCCGGGCGATGCATTCGATCTGTCGAGCCTGAAGGCGCTGGGCATGGTGCCGCGCAACGCGCTGGGCGCCAAGATCATCCTGGCGGGGAAAATCGAGCGCGCGGTGCGCCTCAAGGGCATCGGCGTGACCAAGGGTGCACGTGCGGCCATCGAAGCGGCCGGCGGCAGCATCGAGATCGAGGGCTGACAGCCCCAGGACCTGGACGTTGGCAAACGAAAATCTCAATCGTGGTGCAGGTCGCTTTGCCGATCTGAAACGGCGGCTGCTGTTCCTGCTGGGAGCGCTGATCGTCTACCGCATCGGCACGCACGTTCCGGTGCCAGGGATCGATCCGGCGCAGCTGGCGGAGCTGTTCCGTTCGCAGCGTGGCGGCATCCTGGACATGTTCAACATGTTCTCCGGGGGAGCCCTGTCACGCTTTTCGATTTTCGCGCTCGGGATCATGCCGTACATCTCGGCCTCCATCATCATGCAGCTGCTGACGGTGGTGTCGCCCACGCTCGAAGCCTTGAAGAAGGAGGGTGAGGCCGGGCGACGCAAGATCACCCAGTACACGCGCTATGGCACGCTCGCCCTGGCCACCTTTCAGGGTCTGGGCATCGCCATTGCACTGGAAGGTCAGCGTGGCCTGGTGATCGACCCCGGTTTGATGTTCCGCCTGACGACCGTCGTGACCCTGGTCACCGGAACCATGTTCCTGATGTGGCTGGGCGAGCAGATCACCGAGCGCGGCATCGGCAACGGTATCTCGCTGATCATTTTTGCAGGCATCGCCGCGGGCCTGCCAAACGCCATCGGTGGCACGCTGGAGCTGGTGCGCACCGGCGCCTTCCAGATCCCCATGGTCCTGCTGTTGTTCGTCGGCGCGATCCTGGTGACCGCCCTGGTCGTGTTCGTGGAGAGCGGCCAGCGGCGAATACCCGTGCATTACGCCAAACGACAGGTGGGGCGCAAGGTGTTCGGCGGCCAGAGTTCGTTCCTGCCGTTGAAGTTGAACATGGCCGGGGTGATTCCTCCGATCTTCGCTTCCAGCATCATCCTGTTTCCGGCGACGCTCGCAGGCTGGTTCGGCACGAACGAGAATGCGACCTGGCTGCGGGATATCTCCGGCCTGCTGTCACCGGGGCAGCCGATCTACGTATTCCTCTACGCGACCGCAATCATATTCTTCTGCTTCTTCTACACGGCACTGGTGTTCAATCCCAAGGAGACCGCCGAGAATCTCAAGAAGAGCGGCGCGTACGTACCGGGGATCCGGCCGGGCGAGCAAACCGCACGCTACGTGGAAAAGATCATCTTGCGTTTGACGCTCACCGGCGCCATCTACGTGACTTTGGTCTGCCTGCTGCCGGAGTTCCTGATCGTCAAGTGGAACGTGCCGTTCTACTTCGGTGGGACTTCGCTGCTCATCATCGTAGTGGTGACCATGGACTTCATGGCGCAGGTCAAGGCTTACGTCATGTCGCACCAATACGAGAGTCTTCTGAAGAAAGCCAATTTCAAAGGGGGCGGAGTGCTCCCGACCCGTTAGGGCATGTCCAAAGAAGACACGATACAGATGCAGGGGGAGATCCTGGAAACCCTGCCGAATGCAACCTTTCGGGTGAAGCTCGAGAACGGGCACGTGGTCCTCGGGCACATCTCCGGGAAGATGCGCATGCACTACATCCGCATCCTCCCTGGAGACAAGGTCACGGTGGAACTGACCCCC
>JAHCKU010000052.1 GCA_026125625.1 Burkholderiales bacterium
TGCCCCGAAGGGGTACACCCCTCCTTATTCAAGGAGGGGAAGACGACTGCGATGTACGTCCGCGCACTCCCGCCCCCGACGGTTAATAGGGGAGCAGCATCCAGCTTAAAAAAATCACGGCACGAAGTTGGTCACCTTCATTGCCTGCTCCAGCAGCTTCTCCGGGCCGCTGACTTCGTACTTGCCCGCGTCCTCGACGTTCAGGACCTTGACCACGCCGTCGTCGATCAGCATGGAGTAGCGCTGCGAGCGCACGCCCAGACCGCGCGCGGTCAGATCCAGCTCGAGACCCAGCGCACGGGTGAGCTCGGCGCTGCCGTCGGCCATCATGCGCACCTTGCCCTTGGCGCCCTGCTCTCGGCCCCACGCGCCCATGACGAAAGCGTCGTTGACCGATACGCACCAGATCTCGTCGACCTTGGCCGACTTGAGCTTGCCGGCATTCTCGATGTAGCCGGGCAGGTGCTTGGCCGAGCAGGTGGGCGTGAACGCGCCGGGCAGGCCGAACAGGGCGATGCGCTTGCCGCGCACCAGCTCCTCGACCTTGAAGGCATTCGGGCCGACGCTGCAGCCCGGCGTTTCGTCCTCGATGAACTCGTACACCGTCGCCGCCGGAACGCGGTCTCCAACCTTGATGGTCATGGGGATTCTCCTCGATCGATGGGATATCGATTCTACCAATTCAGCCGCTCACCCCAGCGTCGTTGTGCTGGGGCCTTTGCATCGGGGCCGCTGCGTTGGGGTCGTTGCACCACGTCCATCACAGTGTGTCATGGCAGAGGGGCCGACCGTATAATCGACGCGCCCAGGTTTGCCGTTCGATCGCAATGCACGACACGCCCAGCGCCGGCGCGGATGACGAGGACGACGGCGCCCCGCCCATCCCGTCCGGCAGCAAGAACTACATCACCCCCGCGGGCTTCCGGCGCCTGAAGGACGAGGCACTGCAGCTGCTCGACCGCGAGCGGCCGGAGCTGGTCAAGGTCATCACCTGGGCCGCGGCCAACGGCGATCGCTCGGAGAACGCCGACTACATCTACGGCAAGCGCCGCCTGCGCGAGATCGACCGGCGCATCCGCTTCCTCACCAAACGCCTGGATGCCGCCGAGGTGATCGATCCTGCCCAGCGTGAGGACACCGATCGTGTGTTCTTCGGTGCCACGGTCACGCTGGCCGACGAATCCGGTACGCACAACACCTACAGCATCGTCGGCATCGACGAGGCCGATGCCGCGCGCGGGCGCATCTCCTGGGTGTCGCCGCTCGCGCGTGCGCTGCTCAAGCGCCAGGCAGGCGAGCAGTTCGTGTTCAAGGCGCCGGGTGGCGATCAGCTGCTGGAGATCGTGGAGGTCGAATATCGACCCATCGACTAGCCGCTGGAGCGCTCGCGATCCGCGCAGCCCACGCTCACGGAATGACGCGCGCGGCGCGGAACTGCGTGAACAGATCGAGGAACATTTGCTCGCTGTCGAGGCTCTCGCAGAAGCCGGCGCGCCGCGCCTTGCCCATGTCGGAGATGATGTCGTAGTCGGAGCCGAACACGAAATCGCCAAAGGCCCATCCCGCCAGCTGCGCATAAGGATGCGGCACCAGGCCGTGGCGCTGCGCCAGCCGCTGCCACACCGCCTCCTTGTCGGCCCTCGTGCGCACCAGGTTGATGTGACGGGGCGCGGCCAGCTCCATGTCGAAGAAGCGGGCGAGCCTGGGGAACAGGTTCTCCCAGCGCAGCAGATCACCGTTGGTGACGTTGAACGCCTGGTTCGCGCATTGCGGCTGCGTGGCCATCCATTCGATGGCGCGTGCCAGCAGGCCCGAATCCGTGCACTGATACAGGGCGCGGTAGGCGCCCGGCTTGCCGGGAAAGGCCAGCGGCAACCCCAGCTCCCTGGAGATGGCGGCGTAGATCGCCAGTACCAGCGCCAGATTCATCGGGCTGCCCAGGGAGAAGCCGCATACCGCGTGCGGCCGCACCGCGGACCAGGTCCAGGGCTTCCCCTGCTGGCGTACCTCCAGCGCATCCTGCTGATCGTAGTACATGTTCGGCGGCATGTGGCGCGCATCGCTTTCCCTGGCCGGCGTCTTGAACGGACCGAGGTGGCTGCCGTACCACTTGGTGCCTTCCACCAGATGCACGTGACGCAATCCTGGCGCGGCGCGCTCCACAGCATCCACCACGTTCTCGAGCATCATGGTGTTGATGCGCGCCAGCTCGACCACATCCGGCTGGTCGAGATAAGCCGCGTAGAACACGTGCGTCACGTCGCGCGCAGCCGCAGCGAGCTGCATCCGGCAATCCGCGGCGTCGGTCAGGTCCACCGCCAGGTGCCGATACTCGCCGGGCACGTCCGGGCGCCGGCGCGACAGTGCCAGCACCTGCCATTGCCCGCTGGTGAGCAGGTGCATGAGAAGATAGCGGCCGACCACGCCGGTGGCCCCGACGACCAGCGCCTTGCCTCGCATCATTCGACTTCCCGCCAGGAAAAGAGCTGCCATCTTGAGCCAAGCTGGACGCTTCGGGCAAACTCGATAATTCCTTCCTTTTTTCGATCACCTTCATGACGCAACATTTCGATCTCCTCACCATCGGCGGCGGCAGTGCAGGCGTTGCCGCCTCCAACCGCGCGGCCAGCTACGGCGCACGCTGCCTCCTGATCGAGAAGGGCCGGCTCGGCGGCACCTGCGTGAACGTCGGCTGCGTGCCGAAGAAGATCATGTGGAATGCCGCGCAGATCGCGCATGCGATCGAGGATGCACCCGACTACGGCTTTACCGTCGAACGCACGGGTTTCGACTGGGCCAGGCTCAAGCACGAGCGCGACCAGCATGTCCGCGATCTCAACGGGCACTACGCGCGCTACCTGGCCAGCAACAAGGTCGAAGTGGTACAGGGATCGGCGCGCTTCGTGGCACCACGCACGGTCGAAGTCGACGGCAGACGCTACAGTGCCACGCACGTGCTCATCGCCACCGGCGGGCATCCGATCGTGCCGGAGGTGCCTGGCGCGAACCTGGGCATCACCTCCGACGGCTTCTTCGACCTGGAGCAGCTGCCGCGCAAGGTCGCCATCATCGGCGCCGGCTACATTGCCGCCGAGTTGGCCGGCGTGCTGCATGCCCTGGGCAGCGAAGTGACGCTGGTGCTGCGACGCGAACAGCTGGTGATGAGCTTCGATCCGATGCTGCGCGACAATCTGATGGAGCACATGCGCGCCGACGACATCGAGTTCCTCACCAACTCGCAGATCAAGGGGCTGCAACGCGAGGCGGACGGCACCGTGACCATTCACTGCGACAGCGGCACACGGGCGGGCGGCTTCGATACCGTCATCTGGGCGGTGGGACGCGCGCCCAATACGCGCGCGCTCGATCTGAACGCGACCGGCCTGGCCGCCGATCAGCTCGGTTTCGTCATCACCGACGAATTCCAGGAAACCGGTGTGGAAGGCATCTATGCAGTGGGTGACGTCACCGGGCGCGCGGCGCTCACGCCGGTGGCGATCGCCGCCGGCAGGCGCCTGGCGGATCGCCTGTTCGGCGGCATGAAGGACCGGCGACTGAGCTACGAGAACATTCCCACCGTGATGTTCAGCCACCCACCGGTGGGCACCGTCGGTCTCACCGAACCGCAGGCGGTGTTGCACTACGGCGCACAGGCAGTGAAGGTGTACCAGGCACGTTTCACGCCGATGCTGCATGCCTTCACCAAGCGCAAGGTGAAGACGGCAATGAAGCTGGTGGTGGCAGGGCCGGAAGAGCGTGTGGTCGGTTGCCATATCATCGGCCCCGGCGCCGACGAGATGCTGCAAGGCTTCGCGGTGGCGGTGCAGATGGGCGCCACCAAACGCGACTTCGACGACACCGTGGCGATTCATCCGACGGTATCGGAGGAGCTGGTCACGCTGCGCAACGCACGGCCGGCGACGGTATGAGCATTCCTGGGATCGACGATTCGCGAGAACCGCTGCAGCTGACTTGCTCCGCATTCACGAGAAGGGCTAATTCCCTATGAGTTTCATCGAAGAAGAAAAGGGCCGAAGCGGACTGGAGCAACTGCGGATCGCATTCGAGTCGAGCAGCAGACTCGGCATCGGAGCCGCTTTGGACTTCGAGTTCGTGGAGGCCGAGGAAGGCAGGGCGGTGTTCGCAGGCATCCCTGGCGATCACGCTTACAACCCGATCGGCACGGTACATGGCGGCTACGCAGCCACGCTGCTCGACTCGGCGTGCGGCTGCGCAGTGCATTCGCGGCTCGCTGCAGGTCAGGGATATACCACTCTGGAGCTCAAGATCTCCTACCACAAGGCCATCACCCGTGACACCGGCCGTCTGCTTGCAGAAGGACGCGTCACCTCCATGGGCCGTCGTGTGGCCTTTGCTGCAGCGAATCTCGTCGGATCGGATGGTGTCCTCTACGCATCGGCCACCTCGACCCTGCTGGTTTTCGAGCTGGCAGGCACCAGCCAAATAAGCAACCGAGCCCCATGAACGACAGTCGATGTGCTGGCTTCTTGGACAGCTTGGACGGAGCAATGCGCCATCGTCCGGCGCACTAAGTAGCATCGTCGGTGCGTAGCAATTCGCGCAGGTAACCGATGTCGTCGGCCAGGCGCTGGTCGATGTCGCGGAACACCTCCGCGTGCTGCGTCAGGTCCTCGCCCACGAAGCCGGTCGAGCGCATGGGCACCTGATGGAAATTCTCGAATGAGACGTAACCGTCATAGCCGATGCCGCGCAGCAGACGCACGATCTCTGCCCAGTCCACCTGGCCTTCGCGCATGGTGGCGAAGATCCAGCGCCATTGGCCGTTCTCGCGTACCCAGGCGATGTTCTTGGCATGCACGTAATCGAGATAGGGGCCGAGCAGCTCCAGGCCCATCTGCCACGCCTCTCTGCCTTCGATGATCAGATTGGCCGGGTCGTAGTTGACGCCGATGCACGCCGGCTCGAAGTGCTCCACCAGACGCAGGGCGAGGCTCGCGCCCGGTGCGATGGTGCCGAAATGCGTTTCGATGACCGGCTTGACGCCGAACGGCGTGATGGTCTCGATCGCCGCGCCGAACGCATCGACGGTCGCCTGGAACAGTTCGCGGTAGTGACGCGTGCCGTCGTAGATCACCGCCCCGGGACGATAGCGCGGACAGCGTAGGACGGCACAGGCTTCGGCGAACCAGCGCTGCTGCTCGAGATCGGTGATCGGTGCATAGCCGGTGAGACAGGACACCTCCAGTCCGTGATCGTCGACCAGACGCGCGATCTCGCCCGCCCGCGCCACCAGCTCCCGGGGCGCGATGTGGTAGCTCTCGTGCACGCGCCACTCGACTCCATCGTAGCCGTGCGCGCGCAGCTTCTGCACCACCTGCACCCGACTCAGTTCCGGCAGCACCGCCGTTTGCACGCTGAACTTCGTTCTTCGCTCCTTGAATAACTACTGCGCGGACATCAAGTCGCCTCGGCCACGTTTACGAACAGGGCAGAGCCCTCACGCTTGACCGGATAGGTGCGCACCTGCCCGTGCTCGGGCGCATCCACCGACCCGGTACGCAGATCGATGCTCCAGCCGTGATCGAGGCAGGCGACCTTGCACGGCTCGTACACCGGACCGCCGGACAGGCGCGCACCGCGATGCGGGCAGCGATCGTCCAGCGCATATACCGTTCCTTCGGAGCGAAACAGCGCCAATGCCAACGGCGTTCCCGCCGGGCCGGGCAACTCGACCGCCAGCCCCTTGCCCTCGGACAACGCGGCATCCTCGCATGCATAAATCCACTGCGTCATTTTCGCGAGCGATGCCTGGATGGAAACGGCGATTTCAACAGTGAACGTGCATCGTTTGTGCAGCGCATCGAAGGCGATACGCGGCCAGGCCTTACTTTCCCTGCGACTTTGATGCTAAGTTAGCGCGTTTTCGTCGCTCGCGCACTCGGGCGGCACACCACTACAACGACGAGAGGGGACCAGCAATGAGCGAGCGCGCGCGCTTTGAAGAGGAAGTGGAATCCGGACATCTCGACCCGTATCAGCTCGATCCGAAGCACATTCTCGAACCGCCGGTGGCCATGGGCGAGATCCTGAAGAAGATCGGCCCGGGCATCATTCTTTCCGCCTCCATCGTCGGCTCCGGCGAACTCATCGCCACCACCACCCTGGGCGCCGAGGTCGGCTACACCGTGATGTGGCTGATCATCTTCTCCGCCTGATCGGCGCTGGTGCAGTCTTTCCTGGGGACGACACCATCGCCCGCGGCGAGACCGGGCTGGAGGCGTTCAACCGCATCCCGGGCAAGATCGGCAAGGTGAACTGGGTGGTATGGGCCTGGGCTGCAATGGTCTTCATGACCCTGTTCCAGATCTGCGCCATGTTCGTCGGCGTGTCGCAGGCGATGAGGCTGATCACCGGGGTCGAGGTGATGTGGTGGGTGCTGGCATTTTTCGTCCTCACGCTGGTGCTGCTGCTTGGCGGTGCCTACAACCGCATCGAGCGTCTGGCCATGGTCAAGGTTGGCGTGTTCACCTTGATCACGTTGCTCGCGGCCGTGGTGCTCACGCGCATGCCGGAATACTTCTCCTGGAATGACGTGTGGCAGGGCTTCCGCTTCGAGCTGCCGTCCGCAGGCCTGGCCACGGCGCTGGCGGTGTTCGGCATCACCGGGGTAGGGGCCACCGAGCTGTACATGTACACCTACTGGTGCGTGGAAAAGGGCTACGCTCGCTACACCGGACCGCACGAGGACAGTGAGGCCTGGCGGCGGCGCGCGCGCGGCTGGGTGCGGGTGATGAACGTGGACGTGATCTGCTCCATGATCATCTACACCGTGGCCACCGTCGCGTTCTATCTGCTTGGTGCCGGCATCCTGCACAGCATGGGACAGGTACCCTCCACCAGCGACATGATCCCGATCCTGTCCAACATCTACACCCAGACCCTGGGCGGATGGGCGAAGTGGCTGTTCTACTTCGGGGCCATCATCGTGCTCTACGGCACGATCTTCGCGGCGACTGCCGGCCACTCGCGCATGTTCGCCGACTTCATGCGCCTGCAAGGCGCCTTTCAGCACGATGACATGGCGGCACGCAATCGCTGGCGCGACATCTTCATCGTGGTGCTGACTGTGATCCCCGTGATTATGTACTTCATCTTCGGCGAGCAGCCGGTGGCAATGGTGAAGTGGGGCGGCCTGGCACAGGCCTGGACGCTGCCCATCATCTCGCTCGGAACGATCTACCTGGTCTATCGTCACATGCCGAAAGAGATGCGTGCCACGTCATTCGGCCACGCCCTGCTGTGGGTGGGTGCCATCGTCATCACCGGTTTCGTTCTCGTGGCCGAGGCACGGCGCTGGGGTCTGTTTGGTTGATTTAGGAGATCGACACATGAGTATCGAACGCAAAGGCGTCGGTGCACGCCTGTCGCAGGCAGTCGTGCACAACGGCATCGTCTACCTGGCCGGCATCGTGGCCGATCACCCTATTCCCGATGCTGCCGGCCAGACCGGGCAGATCCTGGACCAGATCGACAAGCTGCTGGCCGAGTGCGGCACCGACAAGAGCAAGCTGCTGATGGCCACCATCTGGCTGGCCGACGTGCGCTACTACGACGAGATGAATTCGGTCTGGGACAAGTGGGTGTCGGCCGGCAATACACCGGCCCGTGCGTGTGTCGAAGCCAGGCTCGCGCATCCCAAGTATCTGGTGGAGATCCGGGTGGTCGCCGCACGTTGAGCAAGACACCGGCTCGACCAGGCGCAGCAATGCCGGTACGTGCCGCGATGCACAGGAGGAGATGATGGATACGCAGGCACACCTGGTCGAGAAGAAGATACCCGAGCACTTCGATCCGTATCGACTCAGCCCGGAGCACATCCAGGACCCGCCGCAGGGGCTGGGCAACATCATGCGCCGTATCGGCCCGGGGCTGGTACTGTCCGCCTCGATCGTCGGATCCGGCGAGCTGATCGCCACCACCACGCTCGGCGCCAAGGTGGGCTACGTCATGCTGTGGCTGATCATCTTCAGCTGCCTGATCAAGGCGGTGGTGCAGGCCGTGCTCGGCCGCTACGTGATCCTCACTGGCGAGACCACGCTGGTGGCGTTCTCGCGCATGCCTGGCCCGCGGCTGATGGTGCACTGGTTCTCCTGGGCATGGGTGGCCGCTACGTTCATGGTGCTGTTCGCGCTCACGGGCATGTACATCGGCATCTCGCAGGTCATGTATAGCCTGGTGCCAGCCATCCCGGTAGCCGGCTGGGTGGCAATCTTCTTCGTGCTCACCATGGTGCTGCTGCTGCGTGGCGCGTACGGGCGCATCGAGAAGCTGGCGGTGATGAAGGTCAGCATATTCACCATGCTCACCCTGCTCTCCGCCCTGCTGCTGCTGAACATGCCGCAGTACTTCAGCTGGGCGCAGATCGCAGAGGGCCTGCGCTTCGACGTGCCCGATGCAGGGCTGGCGGTGGCGATCGCCGTGTTCGGCATCACCGGTGTGGCCTCCGGCGAGCTGTGCATCTATCCCTACTGGTGCATCGAGAAGGGTTACGCCCGCTTCACTGGGCCGCGCGAGGACAGCGAAGCCTGGCGTCAGCGGGCAGCCGGCTGGATCCGCGTCATGCACGTGGACGTGATCGTTTCCATGATCGTATATACCATCGCCACCATCGCCTTCTACCTGCTCGGTGCCGGCGTCCTGCACGGCATGGGTCTGGTGCCCTCCGGCAAGGACATGATCGGCGTGCTGTCCAGGATCTATACCGAGACCCTCGGCGGCTGGTCGCTTTGGCTGTTCTACCTGGGTGCCATCGTCACCTTGTACGGCACCATCTTCGCGGTGACGGCCGGCAATTCGCGCATGTTCGCTGACGTAGTGCAACTCGCCGGCAGCTACCAGAAGGACGACTACGCCCGCCGCACGCGCTGGCGCGACGTGTTCATCGTGCTGATGAACGTATTCGCCATCGCCTTCTTCTTCCTGCTCGGACAGGCGCCGGTCAGCATGGTGACCTGGGCGGGGATGGGACAGGCCGCGCTGCTGCCCGTCGTCGCATTCGGCACCGTCTACCTTGCGCACCGGCACCTGCCCAAGGAGATGGCAGTGCCGGGCTGGATGATGGCGCTGCTGTGGTTTGCCGCAATCATCATCACCGTATTCGTGGTACCCGCGCTTTATCTGGAACTCAGCAAAATGTTCTAGGGAAGCACTGGGGAAGCCCGGGTACGGTGCTCCGTTACTAGCCACGGGGCAGGCACGGCCAGGAAGCAGAACCGGTATCCTACAAGGTCCGGCGTCACTCGGACCTGTACATGGAACTGATATTTCTGGCCATCCTGATCCTCCTCAATGGCGTGTTCGCCATGTCAGAGATCGCCGTCGTCTCCGCGCGCAAAGCGCGTCTGCAACAGTGGGCCGATGATGGCAGCCACGCGGCGGCATCTGCGCTGAATCTCGCCAACGAACCAGGGCGCTTTCTTTCCACCATCCAGGTCGGCATCACCACCATCGGCATCTTGAGCGGCGCCTTAGCCGAGGCCGCGGTAGCGCAATCGCTGGCAGAGAAGTTCGATCGGGTGCCTGGACTCGATCCCTACAGCCAGTACATCGCCACCTTCATCGTGGTTGTCGCCATCACCTACCTGTCGGTGGTCATCGGCGAGCTGGTACCCAAGCGCCTGGCATTGCGCAATCCGGAAATGATCGCCAGCGCCATTGCCCGACCCATGCAATGGCTGTCACGGGTGACCTTTCCCCTGGTGCGCTTCTTCAATCTGTCCAGCGAAGCCATACTGCGACTGGTGGGAGACCGCGAAGGCGTGGAGCCGCCGGTGACGGAAGAGGAAATCAAGGTGCTGATGGAGCAAGGCACCGAAGCCGGCGTGTTCGAGGAATCGGAGCAGACGCTGGTGTCGAACATCCTGCGTCTGGACGAGCAACGCGTGGGCGCGATCATGACGCCTCGCGTCGACATCTTCTATCTCGATCTGGAGGAGCCGTACGAGGACAACCGCGAGAAACTGCTCGGCAGCCCCTACTCACGTATGCCGGTATGCAAGGGCGGCCTGGACAACGTCCTCGGTTTCCTCGAATCGAAAGTCCTGGTGCGCCAAAGCCTGCGCGGTCAATCCATCGACTTCACCAACCTGCTCGAACGTCCTTTGTACGTGCCCAATTCCATCTCCTCCATGGAGCTGCTGGAAACGTTCAAGAAGAACCGCGTGCACGTGGCGCTGGTGGTCGACGAGTACGGCGAAATCCAAGGCCTGGTGACGATGAACGACGTGCTCGAAGCCATCGTCGGCGACATCAATACGGATCAGACCGAGGCCGATCCGGATGCCGTGCAGCGCGAGGACGGCTCCTGGCTGCTCGACGGCATGCTGTCCCTGGACAAGTTCAAGGAAATCTTCGATCTCGAGGAGCTCGAGGACGAGGACAAGGGCAACTTCCACACCCTCGGCGGCTTCGTCATGCTGCGTCTGGGCCGCGTGCCGGTGGTGGCCGATCGCTTCGAGTGGGAGGGGCTGCGCTTCGAGGTGATGGACATGGATCGGCATCGGGTCGACAAGATGCTGGTCTCGCGACTTCCCAATCCCGATCCGCCCGAGGAGTCCTCGCCGGGAGAAGAGTAGGCACCCGTGCTCGCACTCGCCGGATGCCGCTCGAGGCCGGTCGGCATCCTGCTGCTGATCGCCATGCTGCTGTCCCTTGCTGTGCACGCGGCCGAGCCGGTGCAGCTGTGGGAGGAAGCGGACCTGCGTCTGCGTCCCGGCGTGAGCGCACAGGTCGTGGTGCGGCTAAGCGTGGCCGAAGGCTACCGGCTGGTCGGCGCCGGCGTGCAGCATGCTCAACTCAAGGGGCTTGCCCTGCGCATGCAGCCCACTCCCGGCGTGCGCTTCCAGGCACCGCGCTATCCGCGACCGCAACCGGCGCCTCTGCTGGCGGGCGCCCCACCGGTACCGGCCCACGAAGGTGTCATCGCCATCCGCTTGCCGGTGGTGGTCGCACCCGGGACGAAGTGGCGCACGTCCATGTTGCGCGGCACCCTGCAGTATCAGGCGTGTCGCGCCGGCCGCTGTGAGGCCGTGCGCGCGTTGCCGGTTGCGATCGAAGTGGAGCTCCTGGCTGCACAGGCTGCAAAACCCCAGGGGAAGCCCTGAACGCCCATCACGATCTTTTTCGGGCGCGACTGTAAGGTTTCCGCCTCATCCCGTCTCTACTCCCACAGAAGCAACGAATTCCGGCACGAGCGCCGGGCCTGCTTCCCGATGACACTTCACCGTAGAGATCAGGAGATGACCATGAAATCGATCCGTAGCCTCATCACTGCCGTTGCTTTCGCTGCCATCGGCACCTCGTCCATCGCGTTTTCTGCGCAGGCGGCCCAGCCCTTCGGACGTGACAGCGTGCAGGCGGGCGGCAACCATGTCGCAGCCGGAGCGCACGCACAGGCCGCAGGCAATCAGGTGCCTGGCCGTCAGGGCGGATTGCCGGCAGACACGAAGGCGGGCATGCACAAGAGTACCGACAAGCACGCCGATGACAGCATGACGGCTCGTGCCGGGCGCGCGTGAGCGAACCCCGGCAAGCGGGCGGCGACCACGCGCGGCCGCCCGCTTGCAACGCGCCATTCACCCGCTGTACTACGCTCATGCTGACCGCCAGCGCCTATGCCCCGGGGCATTACGCGGTACCCTTACGTTCTCCGAATGAGCGAGCTCAAACGCAGGACGTGAATCAGCGGGCCTTCGAGTCCATGGTACGCACCTATTCCGCCGATCTCTATCGCTTCGCCTATTGGCTGAGCCGAGACAAGTGGCAGGCGCAGGACCTGGTGCAGGAGGCGTTCTCGGCGGCATGGAAGGCGTTCGATTCGCTGCGCGATCCGCAGTCGGTCAAGCCCTGGCTGTTCTCGATCCTGCGTAACGAATTCGCGCGCACGTTCCAGCGCAAGCGCCTCGACATCGAGGACGCCGAGCTGGAGGATCTGCCCGTGGCGGTCCCCGCCCACGGACAGGAGCGCGTCGAGTTGGAGAACCTGCTGCAGGCACTGCCCGAATCCTACCGGGAACCGCTGATGCTTCAGGTACTGGGCGGATTCAGCGGACGCGAGATCGCGCAGATGCTGAGCATCAGCGAACAGAACGTGATGGTCCGTCTGACCCGCGCGCGCCAGACGCTGAGGCGCCTGGCCAGCCCGGACGGCGAAGGTGCGCAGGAATGACGAGGAGCGGGGGAAAGCGATGATCGACTGCAAGAGCTTCCGCGAGCAGAAACTGGCCGATCCGTTCTGCAACGAGGCCTCGCTACAGGAGCATGCCACCGCCTGCCCGCCATGCGCGCGCTTTGCCAGCAAACTGGAGGGCTTCGAA
>JAHCKU010000520.1 GCA_026125625.1 Burkholderiales bacterium
TGTGCGCCAAACGCACAGCCGGAGAAGACGACCCTCAGCAGCTTTCTGATCGTCCATGTCGTATGCAGCGACGTTCTGCTGGAGATTCCCACCCCGATACTCGGGCGAAGCATCCTCGTCTATACCGAATTCGCCGGCTTGTCGTCCGGGGGTGCGGAATACGCGCCGGGTTCCGCCGTGGACAGCCGGATCGTGCGCTGGCAGCGATTCGGCAGCAAGGTGGTGCTGCTTACGGCCAACTACGACAACTGGGCAGGAGAGTCGCCCGAGCTGCAACAAGGCATCAGTGAAATATCGCTGCCGACGGTGATCGACGTGTTCGACGTCATCGAGGAGGGCGAAGAGGGCGCGCCGATCATCAATATCACCTCCATCTTCACTACCCGCACGCCGGTCGGCTTCGCGCTCGATTTCAAGCGGCACTATCGCATGACGCATGTCGATGGCCGCCGTTCGATCGTGCAGAACGTCCGTGCATTTCCGCAGAACATCGCGATCGGCTTCTATCAGACCTGGATCCCCGACGAGGCAGACCTGCTCAAGCCGGCCAGGGGCGAGGATCCACCTCCGGTCATGCTCGGATTCTCCTTCATGACCAACCTGCTATTGCTGCCGGAGAAGCCCATGCAGGTACGCTGCGAGGACGAGCGCGTGGGCTATTTCTCGATCCCCTTCAACGACTACAGCACCAACGAGCACCGCGTGGTGCGCAAGGCGGCAATCATGCGCTATCGCCTCGAGAAGAAGGATCCCGAGGCTGCCGTGTCGGAACCGGTCGAGCCGATCGTGTTCTACCTGAGCCCGGAAATCCCTGCAAAGTGGCGTCCTTATCTCAAGCAGGCAGTGGAGCAGTGGAGCGGGCCTTTGGAGCGGGCAGGCTTCAAGAACGCCATCTTGGCCAGGGATGCGCCCACTGTGCAGGAAGACCCGGACTGGGATCCGGCCGATCTGCGCTACTCGGTCATTCGCTGGACGCCGGGTCCCCGTGAAAACGCACTGGGTCCGGCCGTCGTGGATCCCCGCAGCGGCGAAGTCATTTCGTCTCACACCTTGATCTGGCACGACATACTGCGCCGGGTCGAGCTGTGGTATTTCACCCAGGTTGCGCCCCTGGATCCGCGTGCCGCGAAGATTCCGCTGCCTTCCGATCTGGTGGGAGAACTGTTGCGCTACATTGTTTCCCACGAGATCGGGCACGCGCTCGGGTTGCGTCACAACTTCAAGGCGCACTCCGCCTACTCGGTGGAGCAGCTGCGCAGTCGTGAATTCACGCGCGAGTTCGGCAACTCGGCTTCGATCATGGATTATTCCCGATTCAACTATGTTGCCCAGCCGGGAGACGATGCCTATCTGCTGCCACGCATCGGTGTCTACGACTATTTCGCGATCGACTGGGGCTATCGCGTGATTCCCGGTGCCAGGACCTGCGAGAAAGAATGGCCCGAGCTGGATCGATTGGCCGCTCGGCAGATCGATGATCCGGCGTTGCGTTTCGGCGGCGAGAATCGCGCGGCGAGAGTGGATCCGACCGTCTCCACGCAGGTCCTGGGAAGCGATCCGATCGCATCCACGGACATGGGCCTGCGAAACATCGACCGTGTCGCACCGATGCTGCTCGATGCCACGACCGATCTCGGCCGAAGCTATGCGCAGCTGGTCGAGGTGTACAACGTGCTGCTGGCCAAGCGCGAGAAGCAACTCCTGTCGGTCGCCAGGATCGTCGGCGGAGTCGAGGAGGTGCGCTATCAGGCCGGGCGCGGCACGGCGCCGTTTTCACCGGTGGCGGCCGAGCGGCAGCGCAAGGCGGTCCAGTTCCTCCTGGAACGTGGATTCACGCGTCCGGATGCGCTCCTGGATCCGGAGATCCTTTGGCGCATGGCCCCTCAGAGCGGAGCCGAGGCGCTGCAGGCTACCAATCGGACGCTGCTTGGGCAGCTGGTGAGCGAGGATGTGTTCCGCCGCATGGCCGAGGCCGTGAGCTTGACTGACCAGAGCGGCGGGTACCAGGGCCTGGATCTGTTGCTCGACCTGAACGCGGGGCTGTTCAGCGAGCTCGGGCAGGCGGAGCCCGTCATCGATTTCTACCGGCGGGACCTGCAGCGGCGCTAT
>JAHCKU010000521.1 GCA_026125625.1 Burkholderiales bacterium
GTCAGGCCAGCCTTGTCGTTGACATTTACCTGGTTGATGCCGGGCAGGTTGATTTCCGCCGGGTCCTCGGCGGTGGCGATATTGATGTCGGGCTGATTGAGGATGTTCAGGCAGGTATACAAGGATACGGTCTTGCCGGAGCCGGTCGGTCCGGTGACCAGCACCATTCCGTACGGACGCTGGATGGCATTGAGCAGTGCTTCCTTCTGATCGGGTTCGTACCCCAGCGCATCGATGCCGAGCGTGGCGCTGGACGGGTCGAGAATACGCAGCACCAGCTTCTCGCCGAACAAGGTGGGCAAGGTGCTGACACGAAAGTCGATGGCGCGGTTCTTCGACAGCACCAGCTTCATGCGGCCGTCCTGCGGCACGCGCTTCTCGGAGATGTCGAGCTTGGAGATGACCTTGATGCGCGAGGCGATCTTCTCCTTGATCGCCAGCGGCGGTGTGGCGATCTCGTAGAGCTGGCCATCCATCCGGTAGCGGATGCGGTAGACCTTTTCGTAGGGCTCGAAGTGGATATCAGACGCGCCGCTGTTGATCGCATCCAGCAGGATCTTCTGGATGTACTTGACCACCGGCGCATCATCGATGTCGGCTCCGGCGCTATCCGCCTGCGACTCGACCTCCGCCTCGGCCAGGTCGGCGGTCATGTCGTCGTCGACCATGTCCTTCAGGCTTTGCCCACTGTTGGCCTGCAGCCTGGCGATCAGGGCTCCGAGCTTGCCGTCCTCGACCACCACCGGCTCGACGTGCAAGCCGCTCTGGAACTTGATCTGATCCATCGCCGCCCGGTTGGTCGGGTCGGAAATGGCGACGAACAGTCGGTTGCCCCGCTGAAACAGCGGTAGCGCCCGCCGGCCGGCGAGCGCTTTGGCATCGATATGCTTGCTCGGCAGATGGTCGACATCGAACGCCTGCAGATCCAGATAAGGGAATCCGAAGGTTTGCGCGGCGAACTCGGCAACCTCGGTCTCGCTGAAGCGCTTGCCGGAGACGAGGTGCTCGACGAAGCTGACTCCGGCCTCGTTGGCCCGTTCCTGCAGCGTGGCGGCGTCACGCTCGGAAAGCAGGCCCTTTTGCACCATGGCGCGGGCAAGGCCGGATATCGGATTCGAATTCGAGGCGGCAGACATACTTGGCGAGGCTGCTGCGGTTTGGTGGTCTGGTCAGGGTGCGCAGCCGTGCCGTTGCTTCCACATCGCGGACTCCGGCGGGCCGCGCCGGGAATTCCTGGACGGAATCCTGCCCACGGAGCGGCACTGCGCGCGTTCCCGTCTCTTATCGACGGCGTGAAAGAAAGGTTTAAGCGGCCGAGGACGATCCGCTCATCCAGCCAGCAGGATTTCCAGCACGAACTTGCTGCCGATGTAGGCCAGTACCAGGGCCATGAATCCGGCCAGGGTCCAGCGCAGCGCGACCCGGCCACGCCAACCATAGATCCAGCGGCCGCTCAGCAGCGCGGCAAAGATGGTCCACGCCAGGATGCCGAATACGACCTTGTGGGTGAAACGCAGTGGTTGTCCGAACAACTCGTCGGAGAAGATCATGCCCGAGCCGAGGGTCAGGGTGAGAAGCAGGAAGCCGGCCAGGATGATCTGGAACAGCAGGTGTTCCATGCTCAACAGCGGAGGCAGCGATTGGAGGTAAGGAGGCAGCGCACCCGCGTGCAGGCGGCGCTCGAGCAGGGCCATCATGAACGCTTGCAGACTGGCGATGGTGAGCAGGCTGAAGGCCAGCATGGAAATGAGCAGATGAAGCCGGAAGGCGACGAAACCCGTGTGAGGCAGGGGGTGCGCGGAAGGAAACAGCAAAGGCATCAGCACCAGTACCGCGGCGCTGCCGAACACGAATACCTGCAGACCCTGAAGGTGATAGTAGAAGCTTCCCAGCCAATAGATGAGCACCGTGAGCCAGATGATGGCGGAGATGGAACTGCCCACGCCCAGGTAAATGCCGTCCTCGACGAAGACGGACCGGTATAGCAGCCAGGCATGCAGCAGCAGCGGTGCCAGGCTGGCCCAGTGGAAGGTCCACAGCGGCTGCTTGTCTTCCGGGTGGAGGGCGAGCCGGCGATAAAGGGCGGCGGCAAGCAGTCCGTAGAGGGC
>JAHCKU010000522.1 GCA_026125625.1 Burkholderiales bacterium
CAGGGGAAGATGCATGGGTATTCATCGACCCGCCTGAATCGAGCCCGCTCTGCTCGTGGATGTGCATGAGAATGAGAATTGCGACACAGAGGTTTCGTTGGAGCGGCGAATCTTGTCAGATTACGCAGTATGCTTCTTTTCATCAACGCTGCAGGAGAACATATGCGCTACGAGTTGTACTACTGGCCGGGCATCCCGGGTCGAGGAGAGTTCGTGCGTCTCGCGCTCGAGGCCGGCCGCGCGAAGTACGTGGATGTGGCGCGTCTGCCCAAGCGCAGCGGTGGCGGCGTGTCCGCGCTCATGCGCTGGATGGAGGACGATGCCGTCAAGCGCCGCCCGTTCGCGCCGCCGTATCTCAAGGCAGGTCGGCTGATCATCGGGCAGACGGCGAACATTCTGCTCTATCTCGGACCGCGGCTGGGGCTGGTGCCGGAGGATGAAGGCAGCCGGCTGTGGGTGCATCAGCTGCAGCTCACCATCGCGGACTTCGTCTCCGAGATCCACGACGTGCATCATCCGATCGCCAGCAGCCTCTACTATCACCAGCAGAAACGCGAAGCGCGGCGCTACGCAGGGCATTTCCTCGCCGAGCGCCTGCCCAAATTCCTCGGCTACTTCGAGGAGGTGCTCGCCGCCAATGCGCGCGGCAAGGGATACATGGTGGGCAAGGCCTTGTCCTACGTCGACCTGTCCACGTTCCAGCTGATCGGCGGCCTGCACTATGCCTTTCCGAATGCCATGGCGCGCATCGCAGCCGACATTCCGCGGCTGCTGGTGCTGCACGAGCGCATCGCGACCCATCCCCGCCTCGCCGCCTACCTCGCGTCCGAGCGCCGGCTCGACTTCAACGAGAACGGCATCTTTCGCCACTATCCGGAGCTGGATCCGGGATGAGACGGTTTTCCGAAAAAGTTTGAATCGCCCGACCGCTCCATCACACCGCGTGGTGCTATCAATACCAGCGTAAACTGCCGCTCGTTTCCTCCAATCGAAGGATGCATTGATCTTCAAATTGATGGCTCATGAAACTCTCCGTCCTCGATCAATCCACTTCTGCTGCCGGCAGCACGCAGGATCTGGCGATTCGCGAAAGCCTGGCGCTGGCCAGGCATTGTGAAGCGCTCGGCTATCACCGCTACTGGGTATCGGAGCATCACAACAGCGACAGCATCGTCGGCACGGCACCGGAGGTGCTGATGGCGGCGATCGCGGCGACCACCACGCGCATACGCGTCGGCAGCGCGGGAGTGATGCTGCCGCACTATTCGGCGCTCAAGGTGGCCGAGCAGTTCCGCGTGCTGGAGGCAATCGCCCCTGGGCGCATCGATCTGGGGGTGGGCCGTGCGCCGGGTTCCGATCGACTTACTGCCATGGCGCTCAATCCGTACTCCAACGCCGCCGAAGACTTTCCCGGACAGGTGCGCGATCTGCAGGCCTGGATGGCGGGCGAGGCCTTGCCACCGGATCATCCCTTCCGCAGCATCAAGGCGCATCCCTCAGGCCCAAGCACGCCGGAGCTGTGGGTCCTGGGCAGTTCGGACTACGGTGCGCAACTGGCTGCCTACTTCGGCCTGCCATATGCCTACGCCTACTTTTTCGCGGACGGTCGCGGCACCGAGGAGGCACTCGGGCTGTATCGACGCAACTACCGGCCCAGTCCTCGGCATCCGCATCCGCAGGCGACCATCTGCGTGTGGGCATTGGCCGCGGATAGCGAAGAGGAGGCGCGGCACCTGCTGAAGACGCGCGAGCATTGGCGCGTGGGCTTCGAGAAAGGGCTGCGCGAGCCACTGGTCACGCCGGAATACGCAGCGGCCTACGCCTATTCCGAAGCCGAGCGCGCCGTCGTGGAGTCGGTGCGGCGCAAGGCGTTCGTCGGGACCGGCGAGCAGGTGGCGGCGCGCCTGCGCGAGCTCGCCGCCCACCTGGAGCTCGACGAATTGGTGATCGTGACCTGGACCTACGATCCGGCGGCAAGGCATCGCTCCTACGAGCTGCTCGCACGCGCGTTCCAGTAGTACACTCGCACGCCGTCAGTCGCGGTCGTGCTCGTGCGGCGCCCCGGTCAGTGGGAC
>JAHCKU010000523.1 GCA_026125625.1 Burkholderiales bacterium
CCCACGACCCCAACCGGTCTCCGTGGAGGGAGGCGGCCATGCCATCGGTCGAAATCGCCTTATTCTCTCAAAAAGCTCAGCGGATAATGGGTTGAATCGCGAGACCGATTCAGTGCTTCCCTAGCAACAGGGTCGGAATTCTAGCCCCTTTTCCGAGTCAGTAACAGGAATTATCGAAACGCTGCGTCTTGTTTCATGAAGCTATCGCTGGATGGTCTGCTGGTCCTCGATGCCATTGCGCGCAAAGGCAGTTTCGCCGGCGCCGCGGAGGAGCTGCACCGTGTGCCCTCGGCCATCACCTACACGGTCCAGAAGCTGGAACAGGACCTCGGCGTGCAGCTGTTCGATCGCAGCGGCCATCGGGCCCGGCTCACCGCTGCCGGCGAGGAGCTGCTCAAGGATGGCCGCCACCTGCTGCGTGCCGCAGTGGACCTCGAATGCCGCGTGCAGCGCGTGGCCAAGGGGTGGGAAACCGAGCTGCGTATCGCTCACGACGGGCTCATTCCGGGCGCTCGCCTGGATCCGCTGATTCGAGATTTCTACCGGGAAGGCGCGGGCACGCGCCTGCGCCTGAGCACCGAGGTGCTGGGTGGATGCTGGGACGCGCTGGTCTCGGGTCGCGCCGACCTGTGCATCGGGGCACCGGGGGAGCCACCACCGGAGGCAGGCTATACCGTGCGCTATATGGGTGACGTGGATTGGGTGTTCGCGGCGGCGCCTACGCATCCGCTGACCACGACAACGCAACCGATCCCCACTGCCGTGCTGAGAGACCACCGCGTCGTGGTGGTAGCGGACAGCTCGCGCAGCCTGCCGCCCAGAAGCTCGGGAATGCCGGGTGGACCGGATTCGCTCACGGTCTCCACGCTGCAGGCCAAGCTCGAGGCGCAAGTGGCGGGCCTGGGTGTGGGGTTTCTGCCCCTGCATCTGGCCGCGCCCTATCTGCGCGATGAACGGCTGATAGCGTTGCAGGTGGAGGAGCCGCGCGAGCGCTTGCGCCTGTATTGTTCATGGCGCCCACGCGATGCCGGCAAGGCATTGAAATGGTGGGTGGCAAAGCTGGAGGAAGCCGGCGTGCGTGCCGCCTTGCTCGGAACGCACTCAGGCGGCGAGGCCGGCAGCACCTCGTAGCAGTGCCCTTCACGCAGGCGAGCCGTCGACCCGGGAATCGCCCGCATTCGGCGCAACCGCCTCGCCTTCCCCCTGCTCCTTCGCCAGTTCCGCGTGGACCTTGGCCATGTCGATCTCGAGCGCCTGGCCGATGATCTCGTCCAGCGCCTTGGCCGGCAACGCGCCGGGCTCGTGGTACAGGATCACCTTCTCGCGCATGAGCATCAGCGTGGGAATGGAGCGAATGGCGAACATGCTGGCCAGCTCCGGCTGCTCGTCGGTATTCACCTTGGCGAACACGACTCCTGCATGCCGATCCGAGGCAGCTTCGAACACCGGGCCGAACGCTTTGCACGGCCCGCACCAAGGTGCCCAGAAGTCGACGACCACCATGTCATGGTCGGCCACCGTCTGATGAAAATTGTCCTGCGTCAACGTAACCGTCGTCATGGAAACTGTCCCCCGATTCGGCTGCGTCCGACAATCGCGGCCCGATTTCGCGTGCACGATCGGTACCCTAGCGCGGCAGCAGCTCAACCAAACACGTCAAGTGTGACACGTGGCACGCAATGGCGTTCACCGACGACGGTGTGATACGGAGCTGGCGCCGGGGGGTCGGATGCGCCGGACGTTCCGATCAATGTCCGGGATGATGCTGACGGCGCGGAAGCGCACCGCGCGCAGCCACCCGGCTCCTGCGATCACGCGTGCCGTGCGCGCTGGCGGGTACTTCGGTGACGAGTTCCTCGGTCTCGGTGCTCACCCCAACAGCCAGGACGTGCACCATATACAGCCCCAGCGCGACGCTGACCACCAGGGCAATGAGGCCGGTGCCGGCTATCAGGATGGCCAATGGTGATACCAGTGAATCGAACCAGCGCAACGCAACGCTTGCCGCCATGAGTGCAGTGGCCAGCAGTCCGCTCAGCATGTGAAACAGCCCCATGCGCCGCGCGGCCCGTCC
>JAHCKU010000524.1 GCA_026125625.1 Burkholderiales bacterium
CACGCCGTTGGTATGCGCTGCCGTCCAGTGGTGCAGGCCGTAATACATGCCCAGGATGGGCAAGCTGAGCAGGGTTCCGGCAATGGTCAGGAAGCCGATCACATAGGCGATCGATCGCTCCGCCATGAAGCGCCGGAACAGGAACAGGCCGGCCAGCGTCAACGCGCTGCCGATCAGGGACAACACCGACAGGAACTGCTGGTCGAACTTCAGCTCGTCGATCATCCACCAGGTCGATCCTGGGCCTGGGCCGGGCAGCGCACGGAACACGAAGATCAGCAGCGCGGTTCCCACCAGCGTATTGCGCGCTGCCGGTTCCAGTTCGCGCACCAGGCGCATCATCAGGAACAGAATGATCGCCAGCGAGCCGGCGAAGATGAACTCCTGGTTGTAGGGAATCTCGGCCAACCCCAGGCTGAGGGTGAATACGACGAACACCAGGCTTCCCCCGAGCAACGGCCAGTTCACGCGCGGCCGCTCCCCGCCATGCACGTCGACCATCCGCTGCGCCTCGTCACGGGTATGCCCGCTCGCCACCAGCGCACGGATCCGCCGCCGGCGCAGGACTCCCGCCAGCACCACGCCGAGCACCGAGATCGCGGGAATGATCAGCGCCAATTGATATACGAACAGATAAGTCTGTGCGGTCTGCTGCGCAGTCATGCCCGGCGCGTTGCGAAACAGCACCACGTTGGCACCCGCGACCAGCACGCTGCCGCCGATGATGGCCACACGCCCGAGCGTCTGCATGGTGGTATGGCCGATGCGGCGCTCGCCTTCCGGTATCGCGTTGCCGCTGTCGTCGACGCGCGGCACCGCTTCCACCGTCATGGCATCGGCCACCACGTCCTGCAGCACATAGCCGATCGGGGCCAGCAGGGCCGACAGCACGAACCAGGCGTTTGCCGGCATGATCGCTTCCATCGCGGCACGATCGGCAAGCAGTCCGACCATGATCGACAGGCTCACTGCGATCAGGCCGGCGCCCAGGTATACCAGTCCCGCCTTGTGCCGCCAGATGAGATCGACCAGATGCCCGATCGGCATCTTCAGCGCCCACGGCAGCATGACCCAGAACCCCAGTGCCGCGAGGAATTCGGCCGACAGGCCGAGATACTCCTTGACGAAGAAGGTCCCGACGATGCCGGTGAGGCCCGAGATGCCGGCCGCGATGTAGACCATCAGCGGCGGAAGATAGGAAAGGCGCATCTGCCGGCCGAGATCGAGAAACACGCGATCGAACCAGCGGTACAGACGCGCGACGAAGGATCCGGCAGGCAGTGTCGGATTCGGCTGCATGGGCGTTGCCCGATAGTTGGTGATGGCCGCAGACACTACCACAGGCCATCGTGAAGGTGAGCAGACCAGGACGGTCTGAAGGGCACGGATTCCGTCACCCCGACGCAGACCGTAGTCCAGGCAGCAGTGCCCTGACGCGACGAACCCCTGTCGATCCGCTGGATGCCGGCCTACGCCGGCATGACGATTTCTTGGATGCCCGCCTGCGTTGGCATGACGGATTCGTCGCCCCGGCGAAGGCCGGGGCCCAGGCAATAGCATCCTGCGGGACGAACCCTATCGATCTGCCGGATGCCGGCTCCCGGACAAAAGCACTCCGGAGCCGGCTTCGCCCGCATGACGAAAGAGGATGAGGCGCGCTCAGCTACAGGGCGTTCACGCCCCGCCGCGCGTGCTGCCCGCCAATTCCAGCAGCATCTCGTTCAGGCGCTTGACGAAGCTGGCGGGATCCTCCAGCTGGCCACCCTCGGCCAGCAGCGCCTGGTCGAACAGGATATGGCTCCAGTCACCGAAGCGCCGGTCATCGCCTTCGTACTTCAGTCCCTGCACGATCGGATGCTTGGGGTTGATCTCCAGGATCGGCCTGCTCTCGGGCACCTTCTGCCCCGCGGCTTTGAGCAGGCGTTCGAGATTCGCGCTCATGCCGTGCTGGTCGCTTACCAGGCAGGCGGGCGAGCCGGTCAGCCGATGCGTGATGCGCACTTCCTTCACGCGCTCGCCCAGCAGCTTGCCGATCTTCTCGGTGAGCGCCTTGAAGTCG
>JAHCKU010000525.1 GCA_026125625.1 Burkholderiales bacterium
GCGCGCCCCAGCCAGCCGCTGCCGCGCGGAGCGATGAGCAGGGCAGGCATGATCGGCGCCTGCTGCGGCGTGACACGGTCGAGGATCACGGCATCGAAGTTCGCCAGACCGGCCAGCCGTGACGGCGGCAGGATCTGCAGTTCCACCTGCGGCAGCATGCGCAGCGTGCGCGCCAGGATCGCATTTCCGGGGGTGACCAGCGCCACGCGCACGCGCCGCTTCGCCGGAAGATAGGTGAAAGCGACGTCGTCCAGCGCCAGGCCGTCGCCCTCGCTGGCCACGCTCGCGCGCAATGGCCCCTGGTCCAGGGCAGACACATCCAGCACCACACCGGTGCTCGCTCCGCCGGGCACCTGCATGGTGCGCTCGAGCGGTGCCCCGCCCACGCCCGTCACGCGCAGCCGTACGGTCTTGCTGCCGCTGGAGGCATTGCTGACCTGCACCAGCGCGTCGTGCCGGCGCGGATCGCCCGGTGCGGCACGCACCTCGAATGCGGTGATGCCGACGTTGTCCGCGTTGCGGAACACGGAGACCACACGCGCCGAAGCGGGCAGGCTCATCGGCGCCACACCATCGGTCACGAACCACAGCTGGCGGTTGCTGCGCAGACCGGGCAGCGCCGCGAGGTCGGGAAACCATGCTCCGTTGGCCAGGCCGGGCACCAGGGTGCGCACGCGAGCACCGACCGCCGATCGCGGCTCGAAAGCCGGGGTACGGATCTGATGCGTGGTATCGATCAGCATGAAGCGGCTGCCGGCACCGGCGGCGGCGAGGATGCGCTCGGTCTCGATCACCGCCAGTTCCAGGCGCGTGCGTCCGTCCGCAGCACGCGTGCCCATGCTGGGCGAGGTATCCACCACCACCAGCACGTCGGCGACACCCCCGCTCACCGCACTCAGATCCGGCCGCGTCAGCGCGAAGGCGATGGACAGCCCGATGGCAAGCGCCAGCAGCAGAGACAGCCACCAGCGCCAGCGCTCCGGCTTGCGTTTGCGCTGCTCGAGCACGCGCTGCCAGATCAGGTTCGAGGCCACGGCAAGTCGCCGCGCCGACGGCTTGATCAGATACAGCAGCAGCACCAGCCCGGCGACGCCGGCCAGCAGGCCCCAGGCTGCCGCGAACGGGAGACCCAGGAAGCTCATGCAGCGCGCCTCACCGCAGCAATCCTTCTTCGCGCAGCAGCTTGAGCACCAGATCTTCGATGGCGACGTCGGTCATCGCGCGCGCGTAGCCCCAGCCGTACTTGCGGCAATAGGCCTCGATGTCGTGTGCATGCCGCTCGAAGGTGGCGCGATAGGCAGCGAGCAATCCCGGCGTGACCTCGACCTCGATGGCATTGCCTTCCTCGGCATCGACCAGCACCACCTCCTCGGGCAGCTGCGGGTCGGCCTCTTCGCGGCTGATCACGTGCAACAGGGCGACGTCGTGACGGAAGCGGCGCAGCACCGCACAGGCGTCCTCCAATCCTGCAGGATCGAGAAAATCGGAGATCAGCACCACCACGCCGCGCGTACGCGGTGCCGAGAAATAGCGGCGCAGGGCCGCGCTCAGGCTGGTGCGGCCATGCGCCCCGATCCCGTCCAGAAAGCGGAACACCTGCGGCGCCTGATTCTTGCCGCGGCGCGTGGGCAGTACGTCTTCGAGCGCATCGGCGAAGGTCGACACGTTCACGCGATCGTGGTTGAGCAGGGCGACGTAGGCCAGCGCGCCGGCCAGCTTGCGCGCGTGGTCGAGCTTGTTGGGATGGCCGAAATCCATCGACAGGCTGGCATCGACGAACAGATAAACCGGCTGATCGGCTTCCTCTTCGAACAGTCGCAGGATGAGGCGATCGAGCCGCAGATAGATGCCCCAGTCGATATGGCGGATATCGTCGCCTTCGGCGTACGGCCGGTAGTCCGCGAACACCATGCCGGTGCCCACGCGGCGCGAGCGATGCATGCCGCGCAGCTGTCCGTGCGCGCGGTTGCGGGCAGCCAGGGCGAGCACGTCGAGCTTGCGCAGGAAGGCGTCGGAGAACATGGAAGCTACTGGGGACCGGGACTCG
>JAHCKU010000526.1 GCA_026125625.1 Burkholderiales bacterium
GATCCGGGCAAGGCGTTGTCCAAGGCCTACGACATGGTCCTCAACGGCTGGGAGATCGGCGGCGGCTCGGTGCGTATCCATCGCCAGGAGGTGCAGTCCAAGGTATTCACCGCGCTGAACATCGGGGAGGACGAGGCACGTGCCAAGTTCGGTTTTCTCCTCGACGCCCTGCAGTACGGTGCACCGCCGCACGGCGGTATCGCCTTCGGTCTGGACCGCATCGTCACGCTCATGAGTGGCGCCACCTCGATTCGCGATGTGATCGCCTTTCCCAAGACGCAGCGCGGGCAATGTCTGCTCACCCAGGCGCCGAGCGACGTCGACGAGAAGCAGCTGCGCGAGCTGCACATCCGTGTGCGCAATCCGGAGAAGCCATAGGATTTCCGAGCCCCGCGCAACCCGACATCGGCCCGCGCAGCAGTTTTTCGACAGACTGTCAGGTGACCCGACTGGCCTACAAGATTCCGCGTTCGGTCCTGGTGGTGATCCACACGCCCAGGCTGTACGTCCTGCTGCTCGAGCGCGCCGATCATCCCGGATACTGGCAATCGGTCACCGGCAGCCAGGCCGAGGGCGAGTCATTGCAGCAGACCGCAGTGCGCGAGGTGTTCGAGGAAACCGGGCTGGACGCCCGCGCGCACGGGTTGCGGGATTGGGACTTGCAGAACGAGTATGAGATTTTCCCGGAATGGCGCTGGCGCTATGCCCCGGGCGTGACGCACAATCTCGAGCACGTCTTCGGGCTGTGCGTGCCGGAGCCGCAGCAGGTCCGTCTCACGCCGCGCGAGCATCTGGCTTTCGAATGGCTGCCGTGGGAGGATGCCGCCAATCGCTGTTTTTCCTGGAGCAACGCTGCCGCCATCCGAAAATTGCCGGAGATGGTGCATAGTCCCTAGAAGCATGAAGCACGAGCAAGCAGGCGAGGCACAGGCGGGCTCCGGTGAGGTATCCGGTAACGACGGGGCCATGGATGCGGCAGCGGGCGGGGTGGGTACCCGCCCCGCGAATGCGCGCAAGCCCCAGCAGTCGCTGCACGTGCTGACCTACAACATCCACAAGGGCTTTCCCCAGTTCAACCGGCGCCTGTCGCTGCACGATCTGCGCGAGCGCCTGCAAGCCGTGGAACCGGACGTCGTGTTCCTGCAGGAAGTGGTGGGATTCCACGCACGCCACGCCGAACGCCATGCGAACTGGCCCACTTCCCCGCAGTACGAGTTCCTGGCCGATCAGGTGTGGGACGATTTCGCCTATGGCCGCAACGCGGTGGTGGATGACTCGCATCACGGCAACGCCATCCTGTCCAAGTTTCCGATCTCGCGCTGGGACAACGAGGACATTTCCGCACACCAGCTGGAGCGGCGCGGGCTGCTTCATTGCGAGATCGGCATCCCCGGCTGGTCACAGCCGCTGCACGCCATCAACGTGCACCTGGGCCTGTTCCGTGCGTGGCGGGAGCGGCAGCTGCTGGCTCTGGTCAGTCGCATCGAGCGGCTGGTGCCGCACGATGCTCCGCTCATCATCGCCGGTGACTTCAACGACTGGACGCGCAAGGCGAGCCACGTTCTGGAATCCTCGCTGGACGTGTCGGAGGTGTTCGAAACCTCCGGTCGTGGTCCGGCGCGCAGCTTTCCGGCGATGCTGCCGGTGCTGCACCTCGACCGCATCTACGTGCGCGGCTTCCGCGTGCGCCAGGCGCAGGTGCATTACGGCGCGCCGTGGGCGCGCATCTCCGACCATGCGGCACTGACCGCCGACCTGGAGCCGGTGGGCTGATGCAGTTCCTCGCGGGCAACGCGGTCGCGTTGCTGGAGAACGGCGAGCAGTACTTCCCGGCGCTGGAAGCCGAGATCGACCGTGCCGAGCGCGAGATCTTCCTGCAGAGCTACATCTTCGAGGACGACGGTACCGGCGCGCGCATCGCCGCTGCACTCGCACGCGCGGCGGGCCGCGGGGTCGCGGTGCGGGTGATGGTGGACGGCTTCGGCGGGCGCAGCTTCGTCTCGCGGCTGATGCCGCGCCTGCGCGAGGCCGGCGTGCAGGTGC
>JAHCKU010000527.1 GCA_026125625.1 Burkholderiales bacterium
ATCGTGGGCGTGCTGGCGTTCTATGTGCTCTATCTGATGGCCGACGAGCTGCTGCGCCAGTCCAGCCGGCTGCGTCAGCTGCACACTGCGCACGCGGAGGAGGGGCAAGCCAAGTGAACAGCCTGCTGATCTCGAATGCGCTGCTGTGGGTGCTGATGCTGGCCGTCATCGTCGCGCTGTGGGCGCTGGCGCGTCAGATCGGCGTGCTGTACGAGCGTGTCGCGCCGATGGGTGCGCTCATCACCGATTCCGGCCCCAAGCTGGGCGAGGCGGCGCCGCGCTTCGAGCTGCCGGCGCTCAACGGCTCGGCCGTCGTGGTCGGCGGAGAGCGGGCAAAAAGTCAGCTGCTGTTCTTCCTGTCGCCCACCTGCCCGGTATGCAAGAAGCTGCTGCCGGTGCTGAAATCGGCTTCGCATGCCGAGCGCGACTGGCTGGACGTGGTGCTCGCCAGCGACGGCGAGGCGACTCAGCACCTCGCCTTCTACGGCGAGGCCAAGCTCAATGAATTTCCCTATGTCCTGTCACAGGACCTGGGCATGACCTATCGGGTCAGCCGCCTGCCGTATGCGGTACTGATGGACGAGCGCGGTGTCATTCGCGCCAAAGGCATGATCAATACCCGTGAGCACCTGGAAAGCTTGTTCAATGCCAAGGAGCTCGGGGTTGGATCGGTGCAGGACTATTTGCGGGATCGCTTGCCGACGCAGTCTGGCGAGACGGTTTGATCGGGGTGTTCGTGTCGGGAGGAAACCATGAAGCGGATTCAAGAGTGGGTCGACCGGTTCGCTGAGCGGCGCGCGCGCGATGCTGCGCAACGTACCGGTCGTCGCAGCACGCTGGCGAAGCTCGGCGCCGTGATGGTCGGGGCGGCGGCTTTGCCGATGCTGCCGTTCGATCGCTCTGGCAGGGCGCATGCAGCCGTACCGACGGGCGAGGACGAGTCGGGTTGCGACTACTGGCGCAATTGCGCGCTGGACGGCTTCCTGTGTTCCTGCTGCGGGGGCACGATCAACGCCTGCCCACCCGGGACCGAAGTGTCCAAGGTGACCTGGGTCGGTACGTGTGCCAGCCCCAAGGACGGCAAGAATTATCTGGTGTCCTACAACGATTGCTGCGGCAAGGTCGCATGCGGTCGCTGCCTGTGCAACTACAACGAGCGCGAGCGTCCGGCCTATCGCATGGGCGTGCACAACGACATCAACTGGTGCATGGCAAACACCGCAACCATGTACCACTGCACCGTCTCCGCGATCGTCGGTCAGGCTTGATCGACCCGGTTTCCTCCGTGCCAGGTGGCGCTCGCAACCTGGTGCGGAGGTCGACGCGTTCGTGTCCGGGTTGGTAGCATGGTCATGTGCCTTGTCCGTTTTCTATTCGTCGCCGGCCTGAGTGTGCTCTGCGCAGCGCAGGCCTGGGCGCAGCGTTACGATGCCGAGCAGGGACGCTTCGACTACGTCCTGCACTGTTCCGGCTGTCATGCACCGGACGGAAGCGGAGTGTCCAGCGGCGGCATTCCGCCGGTCAAGGACCAGATCGGCTACTTCCTCACGCTGCCCGAAGGGCGTGCATTCCTGATGCAGGTGTCGGGCTTGCTCGGTGCGGGCTTGACGGACGAGCGTGCGGCCGGGGTGACCAACTGGATGATCGAGCAGTTCGCCGGGCCATCCATGCCGAAGGATTTCCTTCCCATCAGTGCCGAGGAAGCGCGTCGCTACCGCCTGGCCAAGCCGGCCGACATCGTCGGTACGCGTGATGCGATCGCGGCGCGTCTGATCGAGGCCGGTTATCCCATCAAGTAGCGCGGCAGCGATTCCACGATCTCAGCCGCAGGCGCCGATCGCACCACAAGCGGTGCAGAACTCGCAGCCGTCCTTCTTGATCAGCGCGTAGTTGCCGCACTCCTTGCATTGCTTGCCGACCATCGACAGATAGGACGTGGTCTCCGGCTCGCGATCACCGGGTGGAACTTCCAGCACGCCCATTTCCACGATCGGGTAGCCGCGTTCGTCGAGCACGCCGAGCATGGCGTAGCGGTG
>JAHCKU010000528.1 GCA_026125625.1 Burkholderiales bacterium
TGGTACACGGGTTCCGCCGTAGTTGGTGCCTTCTTCAGTCAGCCCGATCGCTTCGGGGCCTCCACTGGCAACCATCGCGATCAAGCCGTCGGGAGCTACGCCTGTCAGAATCGGCCGCACGGCCAAGGCAGGCGGGGTAGCTGGTTCGAGGCGCGAGTGGCCGCAGAAGACGATGTAATCCTCCGCCTTGGCGAGGCGGGTGGCGGCCCTGCGGAAGGCCAGCATCGCAGAAGACAGGGATTCTTCGAGGACCTGCTGCTGCGACAGGGCGACGTGTACCCTCAGGTTCCACAGTGTGTAGTTTTCATCGGTGCGGATCTTGATCGAAGCGCCATCCGCGTCATAACTCAGCAACTCCTTCTGCACCGTTTCGGAGCCGCCTTCCAGCGGTCCGTAGCAAGGCAGAAAGGCGCCTGCCACGCTCGCCTTGGTGAATTCCTCGGTGATGGCGCTGTTGACACGATCCCACTGCGTCTCGGTCCAGTTCAGCTGTGCCACGGTCTCTCCTTCCAGGGTTGGTCCCTGCAATACTTCGTAATGACGGTGGTGCCCGCTGGCGACAGGCCCCGGAGCGTGTCGTCCGATCGAACCAGCATGACTCTGGCCGTGCCCTCCACCGGCACGCGTGGACAGCCTGCTAGACCAGTGTCCTGAAGCGCATACTTGTACCACGGTAAACGCGGCAAGTGAATCCATCCCGCCATAGTACGCATGGTGCCGGTGAGCCAGTGCAGGGTGGTAGCGTTGGGGAAGGCACGGTCATATCCGGCTCCGGGACTGGACGGGCAGTGGGTGGCGGGTGTACAAGCGAGGCGGGATTTCCTGTTCCCTGATCGCGATCATGAACGTCATATATCGCATGAATGTATTGCAGGAAGCCGAGCGACTCGCGCAGGATGGCGAGTTGGGCAACTCGGACGCCATCCGGCTTCTGCAGCTACCCCACACCGGGGACGAGATTCGGGCGCTTCTGTGCAGATTCGAGCATCAGCTCTCGCGTGAGGCGCGTGCAAAGCTCATTCGAGAGGTCTACGCTCCACTTCCGGCGAATGTGGACAATCAGCGCTTCGAGCCGCTGTTCGACAGGTATCCGATCTCCGGCAGGACCTATACGACTGCGAACGGCACCGTCGTTCTGAACGAGATCCAGTACTACAACGGCGAAATGGTGCACTTGTACGGCGAGTGTGCCGATGTCGCGCAGATCACCCAGGAGCTGGCGGGCACCGGGCTCAAACCCTTTCTGCTCACGCATGGGACCGGCCAGCAGACCGCTGTCTTGCAGGTGTGGGCGAACCGGCTCACCGATACGTCGCTGCGGCCCTACAACTCGATGTTCATCGTCATTCCGGCCGTCCCGACCGATGTCAGAGGCGGCTGGGCCTTCTCCGCCGACGACAATGGTGCCTCCAGCGTGCTGTCCATGTTGCATGGTGCGCACGATGCGTCCAGGAGAATCTACGCGAACCAGGCGCGCCTGTACTTCGTCCGGCTGTACGATTCGACCCAGGTCGCCATCGATGTCGGACGCGAGCGTATGGGTACGGACAAGCGGCCTGGCGATGTCCGGCTCCGACGCGATGGAAGGCTGCTGGATCTGTCCATGACCGACGGGTACGGGAGAACGATGCTGCGCGGCGGACTGCGCCTGGTCGAGGACGGGCAGGCCTACCTGCCTGCCTTGGCGAAGGCCGCCTCGACCGCCGGGATCGCCCTTGACCGCATGTCCCCGGGCACGGAGTACGTGTTCCCGGCGGTAGCCCGCATCGGACGCCGACCTGCTCTCGAGTGGCAGTGGCGAACCGACGTGGTGCCGTGCTATCAGCCGTTGACCGGCGGAGAAGTGAACTTCGACGCCAGTACGGAGGAAGGCGCCATGCTGGTCAGATGGGGCTTCGAGCCGAAAGTACTCGGCTACATCCCGAATGTGCGAGGCGTGATCACCGGCTTGCCGGAGCCTGCTGCGACCGACGCACTGGCCGATCGAGCATGGAGGACGGCTCCCGCCGCGACGATACAAGTGGAACGAGCGAG
>JAHCKU010000529.1 GCA_026125625.1 Burkholderiales bacterium
TCGGCGGGCTCATCCCCGCCTGTGGCGCGCGGCCACTCACGGCATTCGAGCTCCATGCCCGGCATCGGAGTGCAACGCTGCATCTCCCGAGGGGCAGCGTGCTGTCACGCTCGGTGCTCGACGCCGCCCTGGTCGGCGAAGCTGCGCGGGCCGGTGCAGTGTTTCTTCCCGAGGTCACTGCCATCACAGGCCCGGTCCGCGGCAACCGGCGTGACGTCACCCTGCGTCGGGGCATCGAGCAGCTGACGGTCCGCGCCAGTGTGGTGCTCGTCGCGGCCGGGCTTGGCGCTGAGTCGGCCCATGCGGGGGAGATGCCGCGGGCGCTGGTCGACGGCACCGCCCGGATCGGCGCCGGTGTAACGCTCGACGACGATTCGACGGACTATCCGGCCGGCACGATCTATATGGCGTGCGGAACGGATGGATACGTCGGCGTGGTACGTACCGAGACAGGCGAGCTCGACATTGCAGCTGCCCTCGACCCGGCTGCCATCAGGACCGCCGGCGGCATCGGGGCGCTGGTCAACACGATCCTCGAGGAGACGGGTCTCGCCGTGCCGGCGGGTCTCGTCGCGGCAGCATGGCGTGGCACCCCGCCGCTCACGCGGTCACGAACTCGGCTGGGCGCCGAGCGTCTTCTCCTGGCCGGCGATGCCGCAGGCTATGTCGAACCCTTCACGGGCGAAGGCATCGGTTGGGCGCTCGCGTCCGGTCATGCCGTGGTGCCATTTGCGCAGCGCGCGATCGCTGGCTGGCAGGCAAGACTGCTCAGCGACTGGGAGGCACAATACAGCAGCCTGATTCGACCGCGACAAGCAGTCTGCCGCGTGCTTCGTTCGCTGCTCCGCCACCCCGCTCTCGTCCGCACCGGCCTGGACCTGCTGCATCGTGCGCCGGTGCTGGCTCGGCCGGTCATCCAGCATCTCAACCGGGCGCTCCCGGTGGCAGCGGCAACACGGTGAAATTCACGATCCTGGGCCAGGGCACGGCGCTGCCGCCGTTCAGCATCAGTCAGGCCGATGCAGCGCTGTATGCCGCCACCTACAGCGGGCACGACGACGATCAGCGGCGCCTGATACCCGCGCTCTATCGAATGTCTGGCGTCAAGCGGCGGCACAGCATCCTGCTCACCGGCCTGGAGGGTGAAGCGGCGCGCGATCCGTCCTTCCCGTCCCCGACATCTCCGGACGACAGGGGGCCACCAACCAGCACCAGAATGCGGCTCTACGAACAGCACGCACCGGTGCTTGCTGCACAGGCGGCGCGCAACGCGCTCAGCGCGAGCCGTGTCGAGGCCGAGGATATTACCCATCTCATCACCGTATCGTGCAGCGGGTTCGCGGCGCCTGGAGTGGATATCCAGCTGATTCGGGATCTGGAGCTGCGGAGAACCGTCGAGCGGATCCATGTCGGATTCATGGGGTGCCATGGGGCGCTCAACGGCCTGCGCGCGGCCCGAAGCATCGCGGAGAGCGACGCCGAGGCGCGGATCCTGGTGGCGGCAGTCGAGCTGTGCAGCCTGCACTATCACTACGGCTGGGATCCCGAGAAGGTAGTTGCCAACGCGCTGTTTGCGGACGGCGCGGCGGCGCTGATCGGCGGGGCGGCTCCGGACGGCGCGCCAGGTGCGTGGCGGATCGGGGCGACGGGATCGTGCCTGATACCGGACTCCGAGGATGCGATGAGCTGGAGCGTGCGGGATCACGGCTTTGCGATGACCCTGTCCCCGCGGGTGCCCGATCTCATTGCCACGCACCTCGGCGCCTGGATGGGCACCTGGCTCGGCACGGTCGGGCTCGGTACCCAGAGCGTGCGATCGTGGGCGGTGCATCCCGGCGGCCCGCGGATCCTTACCGCAACCGCGAAAGCGCTGGCGCTGGAGCCGGATGCGCTCGACGTGTCGAAGGAAGTCCTGCGCGACTACGGCAACATGTCCTCGCCCACGATTCTCTTCATCCTCGAGCAGCTGCGCCAGCGCGGAGCGCCGCTGCCGTGTGTGGCGCTGGGGTTTGGCCCCGGCCTCATGGCCGA
>JAHCKU010000053.1 GCA_026125625.1 Burkholderiales bacterium
CCTGCGCGTTCGCAGCCAGCAGCAGATGTTCGTCACCCTGCGCGTCGCGCACCGGCACCAGAACGTGTGCGGCGCTGCCTCCCCATGGCACGCGTTGCACATTGCCGCTGAGCACCGGTGCGCCGCCGGCCGTGGTGAGCGCGAGCGGCTCTGCCGCTGGTGCGAGTGTGAGGATGCCGTCAACGTCGGCACCTCCGGCCTCGTGCCACAGCATGCGGGCCAGCATGGTTTCTGGCAGCGGCAGGGGCGCTGCGTGATAGCCGAGCTGTCGCACCAGGCGCAATCCCTGCGCGATGCTCAGTCCCACGCCGCCGCCCGCTTCCGGCACCAGTGCCAGTGGCAATCCGGCTGCTTCACATGCGTCCCACAGCGCCTGCGGAAATTCACCGGCGTCGGCACGCGCCAGGATTTCGCGCGTGACTTCGCCGCGCAGCAGGCGGTCGGCCTGCTCCAGCAGCAGGCTGATCAGTTCGGGGTCGTCCGAGGCGGCAGTCATCGTCGTACGGTACGCGTCAGCGCAGCCCGAGCCCGCGTGCGATGATGCCGCGCAGGATCTCGCGCGTGCCGCCGCGAATGGTGAAGGAAGGTGCATGCAGCACCACGTGCGCCAGCGTCTCCGCCAGGCGCTGCTGGTGCGCGTCCAGGCTCGGCTGCAGCGGCAGGAGCAGGCGCGCGATCTCGGGTACCTCGCGCTCGAATGCGGTGCCGACGTCTTTCACCAGCGCTGCCTCGGTGTTCGGGCTGCGCCCTTCGTCGAGCATCGCCGCCACCGAGGTCGACATGCGCAACAGGGCGGCCAGATGCGCGACCAGTCGGCCGATCTCCACCGCCTGGCGCTTGTCGGGCGTGGTGCCGACGGCGTCGATCAGCTCCGCCAGCAGGCGATAGTCGGACAGGAAGCGATCCGGACCGGAGCGCTCGAAGGCCAGCTCGCCGGTGACCATGGTCCAGCCCGCGCCCTCGTCACCTACACGCATGTCGTCGGGAACGAAGCAGTCCTGGAAAAAGACTTCGTTGAACTCGTGCCCGCCGGCGAGGTTGTGGATGGGGCGTACGCTGACGCCGGGCGCGGACAGATCGACGATGAACTGCGTCAGTCCGCCGTGGCGATCCGCGCCGCCTTCGCCGGTACGGGCGAGCACGATCAGGTAGTGCACGCGATGTGCCTGCGACGTCCAGATCTTGCTGCCATTGATGAGCCAGCCGTCGGCGTGACGCTGCGCACGCGTGCGCACTGCTGCCAGGTCCGATCCGGAATCGGGTTCGCTCATGCCGATACCGAAGAAGCACTCGCCGCGGCAGATGCGCGGCAGGATCTCGCGCCGCGCGCGCGCGCTGCCGTGACGCAGAATCTGCGGGCCGGACTGGCGATCGGCGATCCAGTGCGCGCCGCACGGCGCGCCGGCTGCGAGCATCTCTTCGGTGATGACGAAGCGCACCAGGCTGGACAGTCCCTGTCCGCCGTACTCGCGCGGCCAGGTCACACCGATGAAGCCGGCCTCGCCCGCGCGGCGGCTGAATGCCGGATCGAAGGTGCTCCAGGAGCAGCGGTGCGGCACGTAGTGACCATTGCCGCTTTCTGCGTCGAGAAAGGCGCGCACGCGTCGGCGGGCATCGATTGCCTCGGCGGGCAGCGCGGGCGCATCGAACTTGAACGCGTGCATATGAAGATGGACGGGCCTCGATTGCGACGTCGTGTGCGACGTCCGCGTGTGAACGGCCTTCGATTCTAGCGGATTGCGCAGGGCCGCTGCAGCAGTGCACTCCACGAAGACGTTGCACGCTTCACGCGCGATCGCGTGATGGGATGCGATACATGTATACGGCCAGTGCCACCCCGAGCAGCGCCAGCACCACCCGCAGGCGCGCGTCGTGCACGAAGAAGACGATGGAGGTGGTCAGCGTGGCGGCCATCAGCGCGATGGCGAACAGCTTGGTGCGATAAGGGATGCTGCGGTGCTGCTGCCATTCCAGGATGGTCGGTCCGAACAGCCGGTTGTTGAGGAGCCAGTTGTAGAAGCGCCGCGATGCGCGCGCGTAGCAGGCAGCGGCCAGCAGCAGGAAGGGTGTGGTCGGCAGCACCGGCAGGAAGATGCCGGCGAGACCGATGGCGACGAATGCACTCCCGGCCAGGACCAGCATCACCCGCACCGTGGGGGAAGCGTGCTTGTGGACGTGGGCGCTGAAGTCCTGTGGAGGGCGGGTCAAGGTGTTCTAGGCTGCGTCTGGCCGCTCCTGTCGTCTCTTCGGTGCGGCACTATTTCATGCATGCTACACCCGCACCGCGGTCACCGTGCCGTGTTGCCGGCCATCTCCTCGCAGCGCGGGCCGAGCCAGCCGATGTGAACATCGTTCTCGTCCAGGACCTTCACTGGTCGACCACATGCAGCCCGCGGTTGCTCGGAGCCAGGGTAGAGCAGCGGACCTTCCGGCGGCAGCTCTTCCTGTACACCGATCTCCTGCCAGGCCAGCACTTCGAGCCCGTTGCGCTGCGCCGTGCATAGCCAGGCCTGCTCGTCGGCAGTGCGCAGCCGTACCGTCACCACCCGGTCGTGGGTGGTCGCTTCCCACGCGCTGCCTACCCACTGCACGGGCGCCGGGGCCTTGACCAGGCAGGCGCGAATGGCCTTGAGGTAGTGCGACAGTGATTTCGACCAGCCTTCGCCGACCACGGACAACTGCTCGGGCGGCAGCTCCACGTTGCGCATGGGACGCGCTTCACTGTAGTCGGGACGTGCCTTGAGCTGTGCAATGCGCTCGTCATAGCGCTGGCGCAGACAGTCCTGGCCGTCGGTCTGCATGCGACATTGCGCACGCAGACCCCACCAGTGGCGCTGCGACGCGGTCAGCTCACGCTCCGTCTGCGGCGTGGCGGTGCGCAGCAGATGGGCGTATACGGTGGCCAGCTCCAGATCGAGCGTGGACAGGCGCTCGCTGCCGCATATCGTCTTCTCCACCCAGGTAGTGGCCCGGGTGCACAGGAAGCTGGGTGTGGCCGCCTGTACCGGCCCGGCCGGCGGCAGCACCGATGCCGCCGCAGCACAGACCATGGTCGCAACCAGCGGCAGGCGCTGCAAGGAAAGGCGAAATCCGGGCATGGTGTACCGCTCCACGAAAGTCGTGGGCAGCAGCCATGCAATATCCGGGCGCGCAGCGGCCTTGGCGCGATGGAAGGTTCAGGGCTGGCCGGTCCCGCGCAGCAGCGGCAGCACGATTTCCCGATAGTGGCTGGGCGTTTTGGCCCCGGTGAGGCGATGCCGCAAAATGCCGTCGCGGTCGATGACGAAGGCGGTGGGAGTGGGATAACGGCGCGCGAAGCCGTTTTCGATCAGATCGTCGGCCATGGTGCCGGGCAGGTTGTAGATGTCGAGCATGCGTGCGACGCGCGCGTGATCGGATGGCTCGTCCACGCCCACCACCAGAACCTCGAATCCTTCCGCGCGGTGTGCCTCGTAGAAGGATTCGAGCAGTCCGATTTCATACGCGCAGAACTTGCAGTAGCTCGAATAGAAGTTGACCAGCACGAGCTTGCCGCGCATGTCGGCGAGATCGAACGCCTGGCGGGAAAACAGTACGCCTTTCAGCGCCGGAGCGGGCTGGTCGATCGTCGGCGCAGCCTGCGCGACCGTAACGGCGAGCAGCAGCGCGACGTGCACCAGCGTGCGCAACCCACGGGTCCGGCGCATCAATGCACGCGCTTCAGGAGATGCTGCTGGCGTTCAGCTGTCCCTTCGACAGCAGGGTGCGGAACGCTTCGTAGGTGCCGCGGATGCCGGCCTCCAGCGGCACCGAGCCGTAGTCACCCAGATGGGCGCGTACGGGTGCATCCGACAATGCCATGGGGAAGGGCAGGGGCGCCCCGGTGGAGGTGATGGCAGCACCAGGGGCGATCTTGCCGAGCACGGCGAGCGAGCTTTCCACGTCCGAGGCGATGCCGTTGATGTCGAACACCGGTGCGCCCTCGCGTACTTTCGACACCGCCTTGAGGAAGCCGCTGGCCACCTCTCCGGCATGCAGCCAGGACACCGGACCGGTGAAGGGAACGGTATAGGGCTGCCCGGCGGCGGCGGCGAGGATCGCCACCGTGGTCTTGGAGGTCATCCCCTGGTCACGCCCCACGCCGTACACCACGCCCGGACGCAGACCGACGCTATGCACGCCCCAGTCCTGCGAGTAGACCTTGGCGGTTTCCTCGTTGCAGAACTTGTAGGCGCCGTACAGCGTCGGCAGCGTGCCGTGGCCTTCCATCGCGCCGTGCGCGGCGATCGAGCTGGCATAGGCCAGGCGGCGGATGCCGAGCTTGCGGGCAGCCTCGAAGATGTTGACCGTACCCACCACGTTGACCTTGGCGCCCGCAACCGGGTCTGCCTTGCAGAACGGCACCTGCAGCGCAGCGAGATGCACGATGGCGGTGGCACGGCTGGCTTCGACCGCTTTCATGACGACGTCGTAATCGGACACGTCGCCGGTGAGCCAGCGGATCGCGCCGAGCTCGTCCTTCGACAGTAGGAGACTGGGACGGCGCTTGTCCTCGGTCAGATCGAAGGCCACCGCGGGAATCCCCGCCTTGGACAGCAGCGCCATGGCCCAGCTGCCGATGCAGCCGCCGGCGCCGGTGATCAGCACCGGGCCGTCGTAGTCGGCCCGATCGATGGGAAAGTATTCGTACACGATTTCCTCCTTGGTAATGCGCTGGTGGCGGCGGCGCTCAGGCCCCCCCGGTCTGCATCGGCAGGGACGGATCGGCCGCCCATTCGGTCAGCGAATTGTCGTAAACCTTGACCCGATCCTGGCCGAGCATGGCCAGCACCAGCGCCACGCTGGTCGCGGCGATGCCGCCGCCGCAATAGGTGACGACCTGTGGCGCGGCCAGTGCCGCGACAAACATCTCGCGCAGCTCCTGCGCGCTCTTGAAAGTGTTGTCTTCGGTCACGTGCTGCGCCGCCGGGATGTTGGTGCTGCCGCTGATGTGTCCGCGCCGCCCATAGTGCACGCCTCCCGTTCCTGCATGCTGCTCCGCGCGCAGCGCGTTCACCGTGCACACGTCGGAGGCGCCCACCGCCGCCAGGACGTCGTCGCGATCGGCCACCAGCTCGGGACGCAGCGTCGCGCTGAAGCGGGCCGGTGCCCGCGGTGCCGCCGCGCCGCTTTCCACCGGGCGTCCCTCGCGCTGCCATTTCTGGAAGCCGCCATCCAGCACTGCCGCGCGATCGTGGCCGAATACGCGCAGCATCCACCACAGCCGCGTTGCCCACCAGTGATGCGCGGTGGAGTAGGCCACCACGAAGGTGTCATTGCCCACGCCCAGGCGTTCCATCGCGCGCGCGAAGTGCTCGGCATCGGGCAGCATGAAATGCAGTCGCGGATGCGGCGTGGACACGTCGTGCTCGATGTCGACGAATGCCGCGCCGGGGATGTGTGCCTTCTCGAAGTCGGCCCGTCCCGGCACGACCTCGTACAGAGAGAGATCCGGCAGCGGCGGCAGGTGCGTGGTGCTGTCGAGCACACGTACGTCCTTGTCGTGCAGATGCTCCGCCAGCCACTGCGTGGTGACCAGATACTCGGGGTGAATGAATTCGTTTGCCATGATCGATCGGAAGATTGCGATGAGAGATGCTCGTGCCGGCAGCGCGGTGCGACGCGAGATGAGTCGATGTTAGCACGCGTGCCTCGACCGCCGTGCCTGCGCCGACGGTTGTGCCGCCCCGGACCACGGGCATGGTTGCTGCTCGACAGCCGGCTCGAATCGAAGGAGACTGACCGGCTGTGACGAAAAGAGCGATGATCGCGGCGATCGGCGTGCTCGCGCTGGCGGTAGCCGTGCCGTGGGGCGCCGGCTGGATCGCCGGGCAGCGCTTCCTCAGCGGGCTGGAGCACCTTGCCGGCAGCGCCATGCTCGATCTGAGCCTGGTCAGCTACCAGCGCGGATGGCTGTCCTCGACTGCCGTGCATCGGCTCGAATCGCCCGGCACCGCGCATGAGACGCTCGAGATCCATCATCGCATCGAGCATTTCCCCTTCTCCGGCGCCGGCTTGGCACGCATCAGCTCCGCGCCGCAGTGGCCGTACGCGACGCAGACGACGATCGCCTACTACTTCGGCGCCAGCCCGCCGGTATCGGCGCAGACCCTGGTGGGTATGGACGGCAGCCTGGCCATGACCCTGCACTCGCCCGCGTTCGGCAAGCCCCTGCTGCAGGATCCCGCGATCAAGCTCACCTGGGGCGGTGCACGCGGCAGCCTGCGCTACGCCCCTTCCGGTGCCACGCGTGTGGAGCTGCAGGTGCCGGGTCTGGCCATGCAGGGACAGGGCGTGGTGGCCACCTTTGCGGATCTGCGCCTGGAAGGCGACTCGGGCGCTGTTTCGGATGCGGGGTGGACCGGTCAGGCATTGCTGAAGGTTTCCGCCATCGGCCTGTCCAGTCCGCAAGGCGGTGCCCGCCTGCGCCACCTGGAGACCGTCCTGCAGCGGCACGATCAGGGAGACATGGTGCGCCTCGGCTATCGCCTCAACATCGGCGAAGGCACGGCGCTGGGTGCTGACGGCGAGCGCGACGACTCCTTTCGCGACGGCGTACTGGAAGTCGAACTGGATCGCATCGACAGGCAGGCCTTGCAGCGTTATCTGCAACGTGTCGCACACGGACCGCCGGAGGCGCGCGCGCAGCTCGCGCTCGCCTTCCTGGGAGAATTGTTGCAGGGCGCGCCGGAGCTGCGTATCGAGCGTGTGGGCCTGCATACGTCGCAAGGCACACTCTCGGCATCCGGTATTGCCGGACTGACCGGGGCGCAGCCCGATGGCGGCGCGGTGGTGGATCTGCTCTCGCGCATGCGTCTCGACGGCGATATCGATGTGTCCGCGGCGCTGCTGGAAGGCTGGCTGTCGCGCGACACCTATCGTGGCGTGACGGCTGCCCTGTATGCGAGAAACGCGGAGGTGGATGAAGCGCTCGCGCACGCCCTGACGCGTCGCTTCGTGCGCGAGCGCATCGCGGCGTGGTCCGCTTCCGGCATGCTGGCCGCAGAGCGCGACCGCTACCGCATGCGCGTGAACCTGATGCACGGGCACTTGAGCATCAACGGCGTGCCACGCGACGATCTTCTTCCGCTGCCGGCCCCCACCAGCCCTGAGCGGCCGGCTGCTGCTGCCTGGCGCTGATCCGCCACCGCTGCGGTGTTTCTGGTGAAATAGCATCCACGCTTGTCAGACACCCGCGAGGAGGACGTGCGCATGGCGCTCGATGCCCAGGAATATGAATCCCGATACAACCCGCGCATCGCGGTACCCGAGTACGCCGAGCATTTCGAGCGCTGGACGCGACTGTCGTCCGATGCGCGCGACGACATGGACGGTTACCTCGACGTACCGTATGGGGTGCACCCCATGGAGAAGCTGGACGTATTCCGGGCACAGGGTGCAAGCCGCGGCATGCTCATGTTCATCCATGGTGGCTATTGGCGTGCACTGGACAAGAGTCAGCACAGCTTCGTGGCGCTCCCGTTCGTCAGGGCGGGAATCAGCGTGGCACTGGTCAACTATGCCCTGTGCCCGGCAGTGACCGTGGAGCAGATCGTGCAGCAGCTGCTGCAGGCTTCCGCCTGGCTGTATCGCAACGCCGGCAACTTCGGAGCGCCCGGCGGCCGGCTGTACGTCGCCGGTCACTCCGCCGGCGGGCACTTGACGGCGATGATGCTGGCCGCGCTGTGGCCGAGATTCGCGACCGATCTGCCGGCGAGGCTGTTTCGCGCGGGATTGTCGATCAGTGGCCTGTTCGACGTGGCCCCGGTGATGAAGACGCCTTCGGTCAACGTGGACGTGCGGCTCGATCCGAGAATGGCCAGACGGGTGAGCCCGGCATTCATGCCGCCGGCGACCGATGCGCCGCTGTATTTGGCCGTTGGCGGCAGGGAGCAGGCGGGATTTCAGGCGCAGCACGCCCTGATCAAGACCAAGTGGAACAGCATCATCGCCGCCGACATCCCGTGTCCGCAAGACAATCACTTCACCATCCTCGAGCGCCTGGCCTCCTCCGACAGCATCCTGTTCCGTCACGCGCTGGAGATGACCGGCCGCTGATCAGGGAAGCTCCGAGCAGCCATCGTGCGTGCAGTGCGATAGTTGCTCGGAGCTTCCCCGGCCGCGATCTCGATCTGTATACTTGTACAGTTTTCGGGATTGTGGATGGCCGTGCGACCGGCATGTGCGGCCATGCCTGCTTCGAAGGAGAGGCGTCGCATGGGTTTGAAAACGGTGAACGGCACGCCGGCGCGCGCGCTCAAAGGACGCGGCGCTGCAGCCAACCCCGAAGGCCGGTTCGAGCATCTCCGGCGCGAGGACCAGTGTGACGATCACGACCGTCCGCGGGATGACGAGGACGACGACACCCGGCCGCGCACCACCGTCACCGTCGAGCGTGCACGTGGCATCATCACTCGCAACCAGTCGCCGGATGTGCCCTTCAACCTGTCCATCAACCCCTATCGGGGGTGCGAGCATGGCTGCATCTACTGCTATGCACGTCCGTCGCACGCCTATCTCGAGCTTTCTCCCGGACTGGACTTCGAGACGCGCCTGTTCGCCAAGGACAATGCCGCGCAGCTGCTGCGCGAGGAGCTGGCCAGGCCCGGGCATCGGGTCGAGCCGATCGCCATCGGCGTCAACACCGACGCCTATCAGCCGATCGAGCGCGAACGCCGCATCACGCGTCGCATTCTGGAGGTGCTGGCCGAGTGCGAGCATCCCTGCACGCTGGTCACCAAGAATGCGCTGATCGAGCGCGATCTGGATCTGCTGGTGCCGATGGCGAGCAAGCATCTGGTGCAGGTGTTCATCAGTGTCACCACGCTCGATGCCTCGCTGGCGCGGCGCATGGAGCCGCGCGCCAGCGCGCCGGGCCGGCGCCTGGAAGCGGTACGCCGGCTGGCGGAGGCGGGCGTGCCGGTGGGCGTGATGGTTGCGCCGGTGATTCCGTTCCTCACTGACTCCGAGCTGGAATCGATACTGGAGGCGGCGCATGTCGCCGGCGCGCAGACTGCGGGCTACGTGCTCCTGCGCCTGCCGTGGGAGGTCAAGGATCTGTTCCAGGGCTGGCTCGACCATCACTATCCGCTCAAGGCCGCGCACGTCATGAGCAGAGTGCGCGAGATGCGTGGCGGCAGGGAAAACGATCCCAACTTCGGGTCGCGCATGCGCGGCGACGGCCTGTTCGCGCAGTTGCTGGGCAAGCGCTTCGCGGTTGCATGCAGCCGCCTGGGCCTGAACCGCGAGCGGCGCCGCACCCTCGATTGCACGCGCTTCCGCCCGCCCCGCAGCGGACCGCAGCTCGATCTGTTCTGACGCGACGGCCCGGCCAGGGCTATGATCCAGGGAAACACTGAACAAGTATCGCGCAGCATGATACGTGTTCAGCATTTCCCCGGGCATCCGGACACTGGAGCGGCAGGGCATCAGCACATGAAGCGTTTGTGTCGCGCGGTCAATCTGCCTGAAGCCCACATCCTGCGCGGCCTGCTCGAGCAGGCGGGCATCGAGGCCAGAGTGTTCAACGAGCACGCACAAGGCGGCGTGGGCGAGCTGCCGGTGATGGATGCCTGCCCGGAACTGTGGGTGAACGAGGAGGATGCGGCGCGCGCGGCGGCCGTTCTCGAAGCCTTCCACCGCCAGCCCTCGCCGGATGTTTCCGCGATGTGCAGCGGTTGCGGTGAAGACAACCCGGGCAATTTTCAGGTGTGCTGGAACTGTGGCGGCGGATTGTGAGCGCGCACGTGTCGATCGTGCCCGCAGGCGGGCGATGGTCCTGCTCTCGGGCATGGCTCTGGGAACGCCGCGATGGGTGCAGGGTGGGCAGGTGAGCCGCAAGCTGCATCTGTTCGCGGACGAGGCACTGGGTCGGTATGGCTTTCCGGCAGGACATCCGCTGGGCATCGATCGCCAGGGGGCGTTTCTGGCCGAACTCGCTGCGCAGGATCTGGAGCGACAGGTGGTTCGCAGCGCTTCACGCGTGGCGACGCGGGCAGAGCTGGAGCGCTTCCATACATCCGAATACGTGAACAAAGTGCTCAATGCCGAGCGCCAGGGCCTGGAACTGCTCGATGACGGCGATACTCCGGTTTTTCCCGGCGTGTTCGAAGCCGGTGCCAGCGTGGTGGGGGCTGCCCTCGAGGGCCTGGCGCAGGTGATGCGCGGCGCCTGCCGCGGCACCATGCAACCCATCGGCGGACTGCATCATGCACGCCGCGAGCATGCCGCCGGCTTCTGCGTGTTCAACGACCTGGGCGTGCTGATCGAGACGCTGCGGCTGGAGCACGACATCCGGCGCGTGGCCTACGTGGACATCGACGTGCATCACGGCGACGGCGTGTTCTACCCGTTCGAGGACGACGCCGACGTCATCTTCGCCGACATCCACCAGGACTATCGCTCGCTCTACCCCGGCACCGGGCGGCCGGAAGAAACCGGCACCGGCGCCGCGCATGGGACCAAGCTCAACATCAATCTGCCTCCGGGGGCCGGAGACGCCGAGTTTCTGGCCGCGTGGCCGCAGGTATTGCGCCACCTGCGTCGCTTCGCTCCGCAGTTCGTTCTGTTCCAGTGCGGGGCCGACGGCATGGAGGGCGACGCGCTGGGCCATCTGCGCTACAGCGCCCAGGTGCATGCGCACGCCGCACGCAGCCTGCGGCATCTGGCCGATGACTTGTGCGCCGGGCGCATCATGGCCTTCGGCGGAGGCGGGTACAACCGCCGCAATCTGGCCAATGCATGGTGTGCAGTGGTGCGCACGCTGGCGTAGGTGTGCATCGCGAGGCGCGTTTGGAGCTTCCTCAGCCGTCTGCCTGCTGCCAGTGAACCCTCTGATCTTCCGCTGCAGAGGAAAGGCGCATCTTCCGGGCGTGCGTCAGGTTGCGCTTGCCGCGCGGAATGTCGATCCAGAACACGCTGCCGTGGCCAACCACCGAGCGGAAGCCGATATTCCCGCCCAGACGCAGAGCCAGCGCCTTGCAGATCGACAAGCCGAGCCCGCTGCCGGGCATGCGCGCGTGCTCCTGATTGCATGCATGGCCAAAACGCTGAAAGATGCGTGCGTGCGACACCTCGGGAATGCCCGGTCCCTGATCACGCACGAACAGGCGCACTTTGTCCCTGTCCGGCTCGCTGCCGAGCGTCACGTGGGCGCCCGGCGGTGAAAACTTCACCGCATTGGAGATCAGGTTGGTCAGGATCTGCAGCATGCGTTCCGCGTCGGTCCATGCCGTTGCGCTCGCCTGCGGGCGATCCACCTCGATGGTCACGCCCAGCTTCATGGCGTAGGCGGCGTTGGCCTGCACCGCACGCTCCAGCAGGGCGGCCACCTCGACGTTGCGAAAGTCGAAATCGTGCAGACCGGTTTCGATGCGCTCCAGATCGAGCACGCTGTTGATCAGTCCGGCCAGCTGGCCGCCGTTGCATAGGGCCATGTCCAGGAAGCGGCGTGCGTTCTCCGGGATGTGCGCACGGTGTTCGTCACGCAGCACTTCGAGCGCACCCAGGACGCTGCTCAGCGGTGTACGTAGCTCGTGGCTGAGGGTTGCCATGAATTCGACCTGCCGTGCTTCCATGCTCTTGCGCTCGGTGATGTCTTCCACCACGTGCACGGTGCCGAGGAAATTATCGCCATCGAGAATCGGAGCGGCATTGATGCGGCTCCATGTCTCGCTTGCGTCCGGATGCAGGTAGCGATGCTCCGTGCGATACGGTGCACGCGTGCGGTGCCCATCATCGGCTGCTTCGCGCAGCCGGGTCAGATCGTGCGGATGGACGGTGCTCAGATATCCGCGTCCACGGACGCGATCGGCACGCACCCCCGAGATGTGCTGAAAGTTGGCATTGGCGAAGATGCAGTTGCCGTTGGCATCGGTGACATATACGCCCAACGGCGAGGCCTCGCAGATCGCGCGAAAGCGTGCCTCGCTCTCGCGCAGGGCGCGCCCGCCCTTGCGCCGATTGCTGATGTCCACCAAGGTGCCGTATACGCCCTGCACCTCGCCGCCCTCGTCCGGACTTGGATGGGCGTGGATTTCGACCCAGCAGTGCACGCCGTCCCGACGTCGGCAGCGTGCCGGAATGCGGCACGAACGGGCCTCCTGACGCAACAGCGATTGCAGTGCCTCGAGCACGGCAGGGCGATCGGAGGAGTGGACGAAATCGGCGAGCGGTTTTGTCACCACCTCCTGCCGAGGCCAGCCGGTCAGTACGCTCCAGCCGTTGTCGAT
>JAHCKU010000530.1 GCA_026125625.1 Burkholderiales bacterium
CAGCGCACCCACGGGCGCGAAGATGATTGCCGCATCCAGCATGCGTGGCGGTGACTGAGTCGAATCGCCAGCCCAGCACGCACCCAGCTGTCGCGCGAAGTGCTGCGCGGCGACATCGCCCGGGCGCGTGAAGGCGTAGACCTCGCGCCCCTGATAGCGCGCCACCTGCGTGACGATGTGCGCGGCAGCGCCGAAGCCGAAGATGCCCAGATGGCGCGCCTCACCCGCCATGCGCAAGGCGCGATAGCCGATCAGACCCGCACACAGCAGGGGTGCGGCCTCGACGTCGCCATACTGAGGCGGCAAGGGAAAGCAGTAGCGCGCATCGGCCGCCACGTACTGGGCATAGCCGCCGGGCAGGTGGTAGCCGGTGAAACGCGCGGACTCGCACAGGTTCTCGTGCCCGCTCATGCAGTAGCGGCACCGACCGCAGGTGAAGCCGAGCCAGGGGATGCCCACGCGCTGACCGGGGTGAAGACGCTCGGCCTGCTCGCCGCAGGCGACCACGGTCCCGACTACTTCATGACCCGGCGTGAGGGGATAGCAGCCGTGCGTCAGGTCGCCGTCGACGATGTGCAGATCGGTCCGGCACACCGCACAGGCGCGTACCCGCACCAGGACCTGCGCGGCAGCGGGTACGGGCAGGGCGAGTTCGACCGCCTGCAGCCGGCGCCTCGGCTGCTCGAGTTGCATGGCCTGCATGCTGGTGCGCGGTTCCACAGATTCTGATCGCGTACGAAGGTGGAGGCGTTCGAGCCGCTAGAATACGCGCTTGCTGTTCGGACGATCCCTGCTCGGGCGCATTTCCGGTGTCGATGCCATGAACGAGGCTCAACGTTGTCCCGCCTGCGGCAAGCCCAACGCCTGCGCCATCGATTCAGCGAGCCCGTGCTGGTGCGCCGTGGAATTGCCTTTGCGCATGCCGCTGGCGACCAATCCGGATGCGGCCTGCTATTGCCGCGACTGCCTGCAGCGGCTGCTCGCCGACGTTGCGTCGGATCCCAAGACCTCGACGGGAACGTGATCGGACCCGCTTTGCCTACTTGACCAGCATCACCGGCGCGGAGGTGAGGTGGATCACCTTGGTGGCAACCGAGCCGAGCAGCATGTTGCCTAGCGCACCCATGCCGCGCGTACCCATCACGATCATCTGGCAGCCGTTGTCGCGGCCGTACTGGACCAGCGTGGCGGCAATGTCGCCCACGGCAACGCGCGCATGGAACGGAAGGCCGGTGGGCTGCACCACTTCCCGCGCAGCCTGCAGGACTTTCTGACCTTCGTCCTCGTAGTATTCGCGCAGCTGCTCGGCGGAGATGAACATCTTGACCGCGCCGGATGCCACCGGCAGCTGCACATTGAGCAGATGCAGCTCCGGCTGCTCGCGATACCAGTCGCGGTTGTCGACCACCTGCCGTAGCGCGCGCAGCGCGTTCTCGGAACCGTCGACGGGAATAAGGATCTTCATCATGCAACCCCTTCGTCAGCCCAGCACGGCGCGAGCGAGCCGGCCGATCTCGGCCGGGTTGCGCGTGATCTTGATGCCGCACTCTTCCATCACACTGAGCTTCTCCGCCGCCGTACCCTGTCCACCGGAGATGATGGCACCAGCGTGACCCATGCGCTTGCCGGGCGGTGCAGTGACACCGGCGATGAATCCCACCACCGGCTTCTTCATGTTGTCCTTGATCCAGCGCGCGCAGGTTTCTTCGTCGTTGCCGCCGATCTCGCCCACCATGACCACTGCTTCGGTCTGCGGATCTTCGTTGAACATCTTCATGACATCGATGTGCTTGAGCCCGTTCACCGGGTCACCACCGATACCCACGCAGCTGGACTGCCCCAGCCCGACCTCCCCGAGCTGTCCGACCGCCTCGTAGGTCAGCGTGCCGGAGCGCGACACCACGCCGACCGGACCCTTGCGATGGATGTGGCCCGGCATGATGCCGATCTTGATCTCGTCCGGTGTGATCACACCCGGACAGTTCGGACCCACCAGAACGGTCTTCTTGTCACGCATGCGATAGCGTG
>JAHCKU010000531.1 GCA_026125625.1 Burkholderiales bacterium
GGCGCGCATCGACACCGAGATCGGACGCTGGGCGCGCCTGAACCAGGCGCGCATCGACATCGACGGCGAGAGTCTGAGCCCGATGGACGCGGCGCAGGAGATCATCGACCGCGCCGAGCAGTACGAATGGATTCCGGATGCCCTGGGCATCGGCCCGCAGTACGCGCCGCGCTTCGGCGACGAGGACGTGGAGCGCCTGCGCGAGGCGCGCCGGCAGCTGGGCGCGGATATCGAATACGTCGGGCACGAGCTGCCTGGCATCACGCAGTTTCCCGATCCCGCTGCGCTGTTGCAGATGCACCAGGCGCTGGCCGGCTTCGCGCGGGTAAGCACGGAAGCACGCGGGGACCGGCCGCATCTGCCCCACGATTCGCAGGCGGCGCTGCAGCAGCTGAGCGAAGTGCTGACACGCGTCCGCGGTTTGCGCGCGCAACTGCATCATGACGCGCACCTCGGCAGCCGTCTGCACGCGCGCCTGCGCACGGCACCGGAAGCGGACGAGTTCAAGCTGCTGGAGAAGCTCGGACAAGAGCTGAGCGCTGTCGCCGAGCAGCGCACGCCGTATCTGGCCCGTCCGGTCGAAACGCCGCCCAATGCCGACCAGGATGCCGAGGTGCTGCAGGCGGTACGCAATCTCGCCGGCGGACGGCGTGCATTCGGCCTGATCGGCACGTTCGGCAAGGCCGACATCCGGTGCATGGTCGAAGCCGTCACTGTGGACGGACACGCACCCGCGCAGACCTCCGACTGGCAGCACGTGGTGGGCTACCTGCATCTGCAGCTGCGCCTGCGCCAGCTGGCCGCACGCTGGAATGCGCTGGCCGCGGACATCGGGTTGGCGCCCGTGGATGCAGCGCAGCTGCAGCAGGTGCTGTCGGCTTGCGCGCAGTTCGACACCTACCGCACGCTGCGCGCGCTGGCCGCCGCAGAGACGGAGCTGGCCGAGCGTGCTGCATCGCTGTTCCCGACCTGGGCCCCGGCCGCGCGCGTGGCCGATGATCCCGGCGCCATGACGCAGCTCGAACGCATCATCGCTCATCATCACAGCGCGCAGCAGATGGGCGAAGTCTGGGTGGCGAAGGCGCGCCTGCAGCAGGCGCTGGAAGGGCGCAGCGGACGGGTGGTCGACGATCTGCGCATGTTCATCGACGAAGTGCTGGGCAACCCCAAGGTCGACGAGAGCCAGCTGCTGGCGGCATGGGGCGCGCTGATGGCCGAGCTGGCACGCCTGCAGCGCCTGGGACCGTGGTTGCACACCGTGGCGCTGGTCACGCAGCGTGTCGCGCAATCCGGCGCGCCGCAGTATGCGAAGCTGCTGCGGCAGACGCCGGCCGAAGCCAGCGATGCACTGCTGCCGCAGGATTGGCGGCGCACGTGGCGCCTGCGCTGCCTGGCCACGCATCTGGCCTTGATCGATCCGCAGAACGAGTTCCGCCGGCTCACGCGCGTGCGCGGCGAGCTCGAGCGGGACCTCACGCGCAGCTATCACGATCTGGTGGTCAAGAGCACCTGGCTGCAGCTGGCGCGCAACACCTCGGCCAGCACGCGCGCAGCCCTGCAGGCCTATCTGAACGCCATCCAGCGCCTGGGCAAGGGCACCGGCAAGCGCGCCGCGCGCTACCGGCAGGACGCGCGCGAGGCGGCAGCGGAAGCGCACGCTGCAGTACCGTGCTGGATCATGCCGCACTACCGCGTGTCGCAGACGCTGCCGGCGCGCTTCGGATTGTTCGATCTGGTGATCATCGACGAGGCGTCGCAGTCCGATCTCTCGGCCCTGCCGGCCATCTTCCGCGGGAGCAAGCTGCTCATCGTCGGCGACGACAGGCAGGTCTCGCCGGAAGCCATCGGCATCGAAGAAGAGCGCATCAAGTCGTTGATGCAGCGCCACCTGGCAGAGCAGGTCGCGTTGTATCGCGCCCAGATGTCGGCCGAGCGATCCGTCTACGACCTCGCCAAGGTGGTGTTCGCGCGCAGCGGCGTCATGCTCAAGGAGCATTTCCGCTGCGTGGCACCGATC
>JAHCKU010000532.1 GCA_026125625.1 Burkholderiales bacterium
CAGTCACATCAGGCGTGGGAACTGCCGTGCGATACGCGCTGTTTCGATTTGGACATCGGCACGATCGCGCGCCTGCGTTGCGCACTTTCGCAGGCGGCTGGCTTCCCCCTGCTGATGGCGGCGCAGGAAGACGAGCACTGGCAGGCCTTCGCACGCCGCGCCGACCTCGCCGCCTTGTGCGCGGAAGGACCGGCTACGCCGCAGCACGCCGTCTTCCTGCGCGCGCAACCGCTGATCGGCAGCGACATCGCCGCCTATGCACGGCGCTACCGCGTGCTGGTGCAGGCGACGTATCCCGATGCCGACTGCCTCGGTCTCGACTACGCGCCGCGCGTGCTCATCGATCCCGATCTCGGCGTATGGGTGGCGGCGGTCAATGCGAGCTATCTGACGATGGTCAGCGAAATCCTGCAGCAGGACCTCGAGATCAAGTGCCGTGCGGCCGCGCACGATCGCTATCGCGGCCTGCCGCCGGCCGAGAACATCGCTGCCGAAATCCACTACGGCGGCTTCGAGCGTCGGTTGCGTGCAGAAGCTGCCGACACCGCCCCTCTGTTGGGTGAAGTTGCCCTGATCTGCACGCATCGCGAACGACCGGACCTGGCAGCGGTGTTGTCGGATGCGGGTGCCGCAATCGTGACGTCTGCCCAGCCGGGCATGGCACCGGCGGCGGTGCGTGAAGCGGTACGGCGCTTCGGTGGCGTGGACGTGCTGATCATGGACCAGCCGGACCGCGCGCTGCTGGATGCGGCGACACCGGCACTGATGGCAGCGCCACGCGGCGGGCGCGTGGTCGTCATCGGCTCGGCCGAATCAGACGCGACGGATGCCCTGCAACACTGTCATAGTCTGGGCCTGGCGGCGACGTTGCTGCCGGCCGAGCATCCGGCTACGCGAATGCTTCTGCAAGCGGCGCGTCCTGCGCATGCGGCCCTCTCCTGCGAGGCCAGCCGGGCATGAGCAGCAGCCGCGTAGCCACGCTGCGCTGGGATGACCAGCGCCTGCTGCTCATCGACCAGCGTGTGCTCCCATTGGAGGAGCGCTACGTCGCCTGCAGTTCGGCTGACGAAGTCGCCGCAGCGATTCGCAACATGGTGGTGCGCGGAGCTCCAGCCATCGGCTGCGCTGCCGCCTACGGTGTTGCGCTCGAAGCGATGCGCCTGGCAACGCAGGGCCAGTCCACCTTCCTGGCCGATCTGCGAGATGCTTTCACCCGCCTGGCGCACAGCCGCCCGACGGCGGTGAATCTCGCCTGGGCACTGGAGCGCATGCAACGATGCCTGCAGGGACTGATTGGATGTCCACCCATGGATATTGCGCAGGCGCTGCTGAACGAAGCGCACGCCATCACCGAAGAAGACGTGAGCGCCAACCGGCGCCTGGGCGAGCGGGGTGCAGCGTTGATCTCCGATGGCGCACGCATCCTCACCCATTGCAATGCCGGCGCGCTGGCCACTGCCGGACACGGCACTGCCCTGGGCGTGATCCGCTCCGCGGTGCAGGCAGGCAAGCGCGTGCAGGTGTTCGCCGACGAGACGCGACCGTTCCTGCAAGGCGCGCGTCTCACCGCCTGGGAACTGAGCCGGGATGGTATCGACGTGACTTTGATCGCGGACTCGGCAGCCGGCCATCTGATGAGCCGGGGCGAAGTGGACGTGGTGATCGTCGGCGCCGACCGGGTGGTGGCCAACGGCGATACCGCGAACAAGATCGGCACCTACGGTCTGGCCGTGCTGGCGCAGCGGCACGCCATTCCGTTCTACGTGGCCTGCCCGCTATCGACCATCGATCTGGCGCTGGCCAGCGGTGATCGCATTCCGATCGAAGAGCGCGCAGCCGACGAGGTGACCGGGTTTCGCGACCAGCGCTGGGCGCCACCGGAGGTGGCTGTGCGCAACCCGGCCTTCGACGTCACGCCAGCGTCCTTGATCAGCGCGCTGATCACCGAACGCGGCGTGGTGCAGCCGGTGAACGAGACGGAGATACGGCGGTTG
>JAHCKU010000533.1 GCA_026125625.1 Burkholderiales bacterium
CATCGCCTGATGCACACGCCAGGAGAGCTGTCGGGCGGGGAGCGCCAGCGCGCAGCGCTCGCGCGCGCGCTGGTCACCGTGCCGGCGTGTCTGCTGGCCGACGAGCCTACCGGCAACCTCGATCGTCACACTGCGGAAGGCGTGCTCGAGCTGATGCTGGAGCTGAACAAGACGCTGGCAACCAGCCTGGTGATCGTGACCCACGATCCGGCCATCGCCGCGCGCATGGACCGTACTCTGCGCCTGGAAGACGGCATCATTCATCGCCCCTAGGAAACTCTGCACAAGTATCCCTGGCTGTCTGTCGAAAGCCGCCCCGTGAGGTGGTGCTACGAATCCCCGTCCCCGGGATCTGTTCTCTCTCGTGCACGCCTGCTCCAGGCCAGGGTGACGTAGAGCCGCCATCCCAGCAGCACCGCGAAGTACCCCAGCACCGCCAGGATCGCAGCCAGCAGCAGCAGGCCGAGCAGAAAAGGCTTGCCCATCGCTGTGATCCATGACATAAGCATTGGAATCCAATCGCCCAGATTGGAGAAATTGAGATCGAGCTCAGGAACCGCCACGTTGCGCGGGGTATGTCCGGTGACGTACATGCCCAGCTTGTACGCCACGTAGTACAGGGGAACGATGGTGAACGGGTTGGTGTACCAGGTCATGACCATTGCCACCGGAAGGTTCACGCGAAGCGCTATCGCAGCGATGGCGGCGCTGAGCATCTGCAGCGGGCCCGGAATCAGTCCGCAGAACAGGCCGACGGCCACCCCCCCGGCCACGGAGCGGCGGTTCAGATGCCACAGATTGTGGTGATGCAGGGCGGTGCCGACGAAAAAAGCGAGGTAGCGATTGCGCTTGATCGAATCATGGGTAGGGAGGAAGCGGCGGAAGTGCTTGCGCGGCATGGCGAGACTTGTTCAGAGCTTCCCTAGTTTAATGCGTGCCGGCACGAGGGCCTAGCACGTGCCTTTGCGTGCCCTTGCCTTCGTCGCCGGTGCATGGCTTTTGCAGCAGCAAGCCGCCTTGCCTGGTCCGTTATGGATCTACCTGCTGCCGGTCGCCGGCTTCGCCATTACGTTATGGAGCAGGGCAGGCGATGTCCGGACGCGGCGCGTGGTGGCCTTGCTCTGGCTGCCCTGGTTCAGCGTCGCCGGGTTTCTGATTGCTGCGTCGTGGGCGCACGTGCGTCTGGCCGACACGCTGCCGGTGCAATGGGAAGGGCGCGACGTGCGCATCCGCGGTGTGATTGCCGAGATGCCCCGCGAGAACGCGGCGGGTACGGTTCGCTTTGCGTTCGACGTGGAGGCGGTGGCCACGCCGTCGGCGCACGTTCCCGCCCGCATCAGTCTGAACTGGTACGCCCCATCGCCTTCCAGTCCCCCGCGCCCGGCCCTCGCACCTGGGCAGCGCTGGCAGCTCACGGTACGTGTGCGTCGTCCCCACGCGGTTGCCAACCCGCACGGACCCGATCTCGAGCAATGGCTGCTCGAGCACGGGATTCGGGCGGTCGGCTACGTGCGCGCACAGGACCAGCGTCTGCTCGATCCAGCCGTTTCTGCGCCCCGCTACCGGCTGGAGCGCATGCGTGCGGCCGCGCGCGAGCGCATCACCTCGACCCTGGCTGGCCTCCCCAGTGCCGGCGTGCTGGCGGCGCTGGCGATCGGCGACCAGCAGTCGATCAGCGGCGAGCAGTGGACGCTGTTCACGCGCACCGGGGTGAATCATCTGATGAGCATCTCGGGCCTGCACATCACCATGCTGTCGGGTCTCGCCTTTGCATTGAGCGTACGCATCTGGTCGCGTTGCCCGCGTTGTGCGCGAAGCTTGTCCGCGCAACGCGCAGCCGCCGCGATCGGGCTTGCAGTGGCGGTGGCCTACGCGCTGCTGGCGGGGTTCGGCGTGCCTGCACGCCGGACCGTGCTGATGCTGTCGGTGGTGGCGCTGGCGCTGTGGCGCGGCCGTCCGGTACGCGGTCGCGA
>JAHCKU010000534.1 GCA_026125625.1 Burkholderiales bacterium
CCAGCCGACCAGCGCGCACCCGGGCGAGCCGAGCGGTCGCCGAAAGCCGAGCCGCCACGCAACCCACTGCGTCGCGGCCCAGACCGCGAGCAGCACGATCGCGAACACGACGCAGATCTGGCCCCACACGACTCGACTGGCTGACACAGCGAGCAAATCTCCCTGCACGTTGCAATATTCCGTAGAAGAGCAAGGAGTGCGGAGATTTCAACTGCGCCTGTGTCAGTTATCGTAGAACAGCGTAGGTGATCGAAAAAAGACTTGCGGCGTGCGGAAAATCGTCAACATTGGACATAGCGATCAGCGACCCCCATCAAATCCCATCTGCCAGAAGTCGGCTTCGAGTCGCGACGCCTTGCCGAACAGCGCTGCGAGTTCATTGAAGCGCCGTTCGGTCATCGCCCGCGCGGCCAGGTCATCGAGATGGCGTCGCGCCTTGGCCGCAACAGCCTGATAGGCATCGCCTGCATATTCGGCGATCCATTCGCGATAGGGATGGTCGCCGAGCGCGTCGACTCCCTCTGGCACCAGGTGGCGGCCGATCTCCGCATAACCAATGACGCACGGGGCGAGCGCGACATGCAAGTCGAGCAGGTCGCCGGCCGCGCCGCAATCCAGCACGAAACGGGTATAGGCGATCGTCGCCTGATGCTCGGGCGCGGCTTCGATGTCCTGCGGTGACAGCCCCCAGCGGCCGCACAGCCGTACATGAAGATCCATTTCGTCGAGGATGGCCGCCACCCCCGCCTGCGCCGCTTTCATGTCCGCCAGCGTGCGGCTCTTGTAGGTCGCGAGCGCATAAGCGCGGGCGAACTGGATCAGGAACAGATAGTCCTGCACGAGATAGGTTCGGAACGCCGCCTGCGGCAGCGTGCCAGCGCCCATCTGGCGGACGAAGTCGTGGTCGACGTAGCTCTGCCAGTCGTCTGCTGTGGCTGCTTTCAGCCGGTCGAAGACGTCCATCGCTCAACTCTCACTTTCGCAGGAAGCCCTTGAGCAGCGGCCGCTAACATGCCGGCCGGATCATCGACATGTGAGACCGGATCAATCCTGCCAAGGGTTGACTACGACAACGCCCGTGCCCTCGAAATCCCGGACGTTGCGCGTCGCCACGGTCAAGCCGTGGACAAGCGCCGTCGCGGCGATCAGCGCGTCGACCTCGTTGCGCCGGTCGGGAATATGCAGATGCGCGCAGCGCATCGCAATCTGGTCATCAATGGGCAGGATGCGTCCGGCGAACTCCGGCCGGACATGATTGTCCAGCCAGGCGCGCAGGCGCGCGCCCTGCGCGGCGTCGCGACGCTGGATGCCGAGCACGCCGCGTTCCAACTCAAGGATGGTGATTGCCGAGATGAAGAAGCTCTCGGCGTCCTCGGTATCGACCCATGCTGCGACCCTGGCATCGGCCTTTCCGTCGCCGATCTTGCGCAGTTCAGAAACCACGTTGGTGTCGAGCAGATAATTCAAGACAGATCGACCCCGCGCGGCGCGATCTCGACACGCGGCGGATCAAAGTCGATGTCCGACAGGCCCGGCATGGCGAGGGCTTGGGTCAAACGGCAGCGCTTGCCGCTGAGGCGGCAGAACTCGTCATAAGTCATCAGCACATGGGAGGGCTTGCCCCGGTCGGTGATGACGACCGGGCCGTCTTGTGCGGCCTTCTTGGCGCTGCTGACGTCATGATTCAGCTCGCGGCTGGAAAGAGTGGTGATGGTCACGACGCACCTCCATGTAGGCAAGTACCTACATAGGCCAGGCCAGTCTGGATTTCAAGATCAAACCGCTGGGCAGCGACCATGCCCATCCGCCACGGGTCCGCGCACCCTAGCCTTCACAGCCCGAGCCCCCGTTTGCGACCAAACGACCAATCGACGCCGCCATCGGCGCGGGCCACCCCGGAAATATGCCGCCCGATATGTTTCTCGATCGACGGGGTCCATGGCACCAGCTTGAAGCCGAGGCCGTC
>JAHCKU010000535.1 GCA_026125625.1 Burkholderiales bacterium
GACTCCAGCGCGACGCTGGCCGCCAGGGCCGGCAGCGCGGCGAACACGTTATCGCCCCCGCAATGGTGCAGCGCCTGGCTGATCAGATGCTCGCCGCTGATCGTCATCAGCGGACTGTCCCAGATCTGCACGAATGTAGGAACGGAGGCGGTTGCACGAGCCCGCAGCACGCGCAGCCTGGCCTCGAAGGCAGCGGCGGCCTGCTCGCCCGCCTGCTCGCGCCCGCTCAGGCGCCCCAGGCGGCGCAGGGTGGACGGCACCGCGGACAGATCGCGCGGCTCGCTCACGAACAGGCGCAGGCCCATCGCTTCCAGGCGTGCCAGGTCGGAAGCCCGATTGCCCGACTCCCATGCCAGGACCAGATCCGGGCGCAGGGCGAGGACGCGCTCCAGGTCGATGCCGGAGGCATCACCTACCTGCACTACCTGCTTCACTGCCTCGGGGAAATCAGCCCCGCGCACCACGCCGACCAGATCGGTGCCGGCACCGATCTCATGCAGGAGCTCGGCCAGATGCGGCGACAGCGCGACCACACGTCGTGCCGCCACACCTGCATCCAGCGTCTTGCCGCGATCGTCCACGACCTGCCGGGCCGGGGCAGGAGCGGCGCACATCAGGCCCAGCAGCAACCCGATCCAGGCGCCATGCAGGTGAACGGCCAGCGCTCAGTGCTCCGGCTGATGCAGCAGGATCGGCAGCGGCTGCGTCACTCGCCGCCCTTGGCCCAGATCCGCGTGCGCTTGAGATAGGCCTCGCGCGCCGCTGCGACGTCCGCCACGAACAGCGGCAGCTCCGACAGCAGCAGTGCCTGCGGGCCGTCCACCAGAGCTCTGGCCGGATTGGGATGGAAGTCCACCAGGATCATGTTGGCACCGGCAGCCACACCCTGGGCGGTGGCATGCACCAAATCGAGAATGCCGTCCGGCCCAACGCTGCGCGAGCCCACCGAGTGCGACGGATCGATGCACACCGGCATGCGGGTGAGCCGACGGACCACCGGCACGTGCGCGAAGTCGACGAAGTTGCGGTGCGGATCCCCCATGTTGGTCTTCATGCCGCGCAGGCCGAACACCACGCGGTGATTGCCCTCGCTCGCCAGATACTCGGCGGCGTTGAGGGACTCGTCCAGGGTGATGCCGAAGCCACGCTTGATCAGGACGGGAAACTCTTTCTGCCGCCCGACCGCCTTGAGCAGCTCGAAGTTCTGCGTGTTGCGGGTGCCGATCTGCAGCATCACGCCAGTGGGGCTGCCGGTCTCACGCAGCGCCGTGCGGATTTCGTCGACGTGCGTCTCGTGCGTCACCTCCATGGCGATGACGCGAATGTCGTACTTGCCGGCAATCTCGAAAACGTAGTTCAGGCAGGCACGCCCATGCCCCTGGAACGAGTAGGGGCTGGTGCGCGGCTTGTACGCTCCCATACGCGTGCATTGCAGGCCATTGGCATGCAGCGCCCGGCACATCTGCTCCACGTGCTCGGGCGTGTCGACCGCGCACAGGCCGGCGAACAGGTGCAGCGTATCCTGGCCGAAGCGCAGGCCCTGATAATCGAACCAGGTCGCCCGGCCGTCGTCCTTGTGCCGGCCCAGCACGCGATACTCCTCGGACACGCGCACCACGCGTTCGACCAGCGGCAATGCCCGCATTTCATCGAGCGACAACTGCTTGGTGTCGCCGATCAGGTAGATCTCCATGACGGCGCGCAGATCGCCTTCCACGCGATGCGCTCTGGCCTGAATGCCAGGGAGCTGGCGCAGCTGTCCGAGCAGCTGGGCGTACTCCTGGCTGTTGATGTCTGTGTTTTCGCTAAGGATGAGGATCATGAGGGTGTGGCTGGGGCTGACGGCTGAAAACCGAGGTAGGAAATTCTAGGGCGTGCAGGACGCGCCCGCCACACCGGATTGCACGGATGCGCCCCTATTGGTTACATCAGGCCGACGTGCCGCCGACCGTCAGTCCGTCG
>JAHCKU010000536.1 GCA_026125625.1 Burkholderiales bacterium
GGACTTCATGTTGTCGCGGATGAGCTGCTGATACTTCAGGAAGATGCGCGCGCGGGTGCCGATGGAAGTCCTGCGCCAGGCAGGAAATGCCGCCGCCGCTGCGGCCACGGCTGCTGCCACCTCGTCCCGGGTAGCCATCGGCACGCGCGCCAAGCGCTTCTGCGTGGCCGGATCGACGATCTCGCGCCACTGCGTGGAGCGAGAAGTCACGAATTCGCCATCGATCAGCAGCGGTACGACGGGAAGGTCGGTGGACGGCATGGGGTCTCCCTGGAACAGGCTCGACGAGCAAGCGAAGTTAGTGGAAGATATATGCTGACTTCACAACTTGAAATATCTGGCTAATGCAAAAGGGAAAAGTTGTGTATTTATTTGCAGCCACACATTCTGAATTGCAAAGCATGTGAAATGAGCGGGACCCGAAAGCTCTTCGTCGGCCCGCGGGTGCGGCGTCTGCGCGAACAGCAGGGCTGGAGCCAGACGAGCCTGGCCGGACGCCTGTCGCTGTCGCTCAGCTATGTCAGCCAGATCGAGAACAATCAGCGGCCGGTGACCGCCGGCGTTCTGCTCAAGCTGGCCGAGGTGTTCGGCGGCGACATTTCGCAGTTTTCCGAGGAACAGGACAAGCGGCAGCTGGCCGAGCTGGACTGCGCCATGCACGATCCCCTGCTGCGCGGCGACGCGGCCACGCCAGCGGTTCTTGCCCGCTGGCTGGAACAGGCGCCGGAACTGGTGGAAGCCTTTCTCACTCTGTACCAGCGCTACGGTCGCCTGCAGGAGGAGCATGCGCAGACGATCGACCGTTTCTATGGCGAGTTGGGCGCCGATCTGGGCGATGGCCGCCGGCGTGAGCCGCTGGTGCCCCTTCCCCACGAAGAGGTTCGCGACTACTTCAATCGATGCAACAACTATCTCGATACGCTCGATCGATTGGGTGAATCACTCGTCGATGCGCTTCAACTGGTGCCCGGCCAGCGCGCTGCCGCCTTGCGCACGGTGTTGCGTGAACGTTGCCGGGTCGAGGTCGTTGCCACTCCAGAGGATGCGGGCGACACCGGGTGGCTGCGCCGTTACGATCCGGCCCGCCGGCGGCTGGAAGTTGCGGCGGACCTGAGCGACGCCCAGCAGGCATTCCAGCTTGCCGCTCAGTACGCACTGCTGATGCACGGAGATGCCATCGACGACGCGGTGCGTGAAGGCGGTTTCTCCGATGCGGCGACGCAGGCGCTGGCACGCCAGGGACTGGCTCATTACTTTGCCGGTGCGGTGAACCTGCCCTACACTGCGTTCCAGTGGGCAGCCCAGCACTGTCGCTACGACATCGAGCTGCTGCAGCAGCGCTTCCACGTCGGCTTCGAGTCCGTGTGCCATCGGCTGTCGACGTTGCAGCGGCCGGGGGCACGCGGGGTACCGTTCTATTTCGTGCGGCTCGATCAGGCGGGCAACATCTCCAAGCGCCAGAGTGCGACGGCCTTTCACTTCGCGCGCCATGGCGGCGCCTGTCCCCTGTGGCACGTGCACGAAGCGTTTGCACAACCCGAACGCATCCTCACCCAGGTGGCCGAGATGCCGGATGGCACGCGCTTCTTCGGCATCGCCCGCACCACCACCCGCGGCGGAGGGGGCTTCCGCTCGCGGCGCAAGCTGTTTGCGATCGGCCTGGGCTGCGAGCTGTCTCATGCGCGCAAGCTGGTCTATGCCGATGGGATCGATCCCGAGCGGCCGCGAGATGTCGTGCCGATCGGACCGGGTTGCCGCGTATGCCCGCGCCACGAGTGCTCGCAACGCGCGTTTCCGCCGGCAGGAAAGGCTTTGTTGGCCGACAGCAACGCCGAATCGCTGGTGTCCTATCGATTCCGCTAGCGGCGGATGGGTGATCCGTCCGCGTGGGGCCCGCCGCGAAGCGCATCGCATCCCGCGGTCATGCCGGTATATCCAGGCTGCGCCCACGCTTCGCCGAA
>JAHCKU010000537.1 GCA_026125625.1 Burkholderiales bacterium
CGGCTCACGGTGATATCCGGGAACATCCAGGCCGAAGCAATGCCCGGCTTGCGCCGCATCCAGGATCCACCTTGCCAGGCGCGACAGCATCGCTTCGATCCCCATGTCCGATGGCAGATCGCTCCAGCGGATCCAGAGCTGCGCGTCGACGCCGTCGACGAACTGCTTGGTAACCAGACCCGCGCCACGCGCCATCGCTTTCCATGCCACGTGCGCCGGTGCATCGCCCGGCAGGTAGCCGCGCAGACCGGCGAAGTCCCCGCTGCCCTGGCGCTGCTGCCGTGCGCGCGCGGCCTCGGCGAGCGAGCTAGGCCCGGCTGTGGTGCGGACTTCCGGTCGCGGGTAGACCGTGCAGTGCGCCTGCAGCTGGAGGTCGGACCAGGCGCGAAACAGTCCCAGCGGAAAGGTGGTCGCCATGCGCAGCTGCGGCAGCATCAATGTGCCGCGCGTGCGAGCCGGCATCCCGATCGTGCACAGACGGGAAGCAGCGGCATCGATGTCGTTCCATCCGACGGTACGGACGCCTTCCACTGCGACCCCTGGAGCGACACTCACCTCGACCGCATGACGTGGCAGTTGCGTGCGATTGACCAGATCCAGTCCGAACTTCGCCTCCTCGCCGGCGAACACGGGAAGTGCATCCTGCGCATGTACTTCCAGGCCTGCGAGGTTGCGGTAGGTCAGCAGCATGGTGACCACGCCGACACCCGTGAGGAGAAACGTCAGGACATAGCCCAGGCCGAGGCCGTAGTTGATGCTTCCCAGCAGCATGAGAAACACGGTCACGCCGAACAGCATGCCGGCGGCAGTCGGCAGGATGAAGATGCGTCGGCGCGTCGTCCGCGCCTGCCTGGAGGGAGCGGCTGCGGATCCGGTGCTCACGGCACCGGCACGTCCGTCAGCAGCTTGCGGATGGCCTCTTCCTGTGCACCTTCGCTGAGTGCATCCATTGCCTGCAGGCGATGCCCCGCCACGCTTGGCAGCACGTTCTGCACGTCCTCGGGCACGACGAAGCCGCGCCCCTCCAGATAGGCCCAGGCGCGTGCGGCTTGCAGCAGATTGAGACCGCAGCGCGGGCTCAGGCCGGTGACGAACAGTGATGGCTGGCGCGTGCGTGCGACCAGCGCCTGCACGTAATCCAGGAGCGCCTCCGATACGTGCACCGACCGTACCAGCCGTTGCAGTGCGAGCAGCTCCTCCGGACCCAGTCGGGCGCCGAGCCGCAACAATGCCTCGCGCCGGTCCTCGCCGCGCAGCAGCGCGCGCTCGGCGCGTGCGTCCGGATAGCCGAGCCGGATGCGCATCAGGAAACGGTCGAGCTGTGATTCGGGCAGCGCGAAGGTGCCGGCCTGGCTCGAGGGATTCTGCGTGGCGATGACGAAGAACGGCTCGGGCAGTGCGCGGGTCTCGCCTTCCACCGTGACCTGATGTTCCTCCATCGCTTCCAGCAACGCGCTTTGCGCCTTCGGCGTGGCGCGATTGATCTCGTCGGCGAGCACCAGCTGTGCGAACACCGGCCCTGGACGAAAGCGCATGATGGCGGACGATGGATCGAAGATCGACACGCCGATCACGTCGGCCGGCAGCAGATCGCTGGTGAACTGAATGCGCTGGAACGCAAGTCCCAGCGAGCGCGCCAGTGCGTGGGCCAGGATGGTCTTGCCGACTCCGGGAACGTCCTCGATCAGCAGGTGGCCGCGCGCGATCAGGCAGGCGAGCGCGAGGCGCAGCTCGCGCTCCTTGCCGAGGATGATGCGCGAGGCGGCTTCGAGCAGACGATTCGCATGGTGCAGGGTCATCGTGCGCACTGTGAAATTGGCCTGGAAGCGGTGATAATAGACGACAAAGGCAAGCGGCCCGACGATCGGACGCAACACGGTCGGCGGCCGCCAGAGTCGGAAGGGGGTGTCTGGTGCCCCGTGTCCGTCGTCCGCGAGGCGAGAGGGAGGAGCATGACCACG
>JAHCKU010000538.1 GCA_026125625.1 Burkholderiales bacterium
GTCAGGCGCTGCGCGGCTGCGTACTGGATCAGCCCCTCGTGGTCTGCGAAGAAGTCGAGTTCGCGCACGACCGGCATGCCGTCCGCATGCGTCACGCGCACGATGAGCTGGTCCGCGCTGCGATACGCAGCAAGCTTCAGCTGCGATTGCGCGACGGGAAGCGCCGCGCGCGCAGCAGCGAAGGCAGCACTCCAGCGCGCGTCGGCCGCAGAGGCGCCGGACGCCACGGGCAGCTCGAGCACGAGATCCGCACTCGCCGGCAGGCAGATCTCCTTGCACACCAGCCAGTCCGCCCTGGCACGCAGGGGCACACGGCTGCCCGGCTCGACACCGGGCGGCACGGCGATGTCCACCAGGTGCAGGACCTCTCCCTCGTAGCCATAGCTGGTAAGCGGCCCGACGTCGATGCGGTGCGGCGCGGGCCATTGGATCGGTCCGGCCTGGAAGGCCTCGGGCAGGCTCCAGCTCACGCTGGTGGCCATGCCCGAGTCTCCGGGATTCTTCCAGTAGACGTGCCAGTGCTCGTCGAGCTGCAGCCGCACGGCAACGGTCGCCGTCCGCCCCGGCTCGAGGGCGGTGCGCTCGGCGATCAGCTCGGCGCGCGAGTGGGGTTGCTCCACCGGTGCCGCCCGACCCGGCCGGGGCAGGGCGAGCACCACAAGGAGCATCAGCATCAGTGGCATCGATTCGCGTGCTGCGTAACCTGAGTGCAATGATCAGCGGTGCCGGTAGCCGCCGCCGCATGGTTATCAGTCTAAGAGCACCACGAATGCCGTTGGTTCGTCGATCGGGCAGCGCCTGGCCGGACCCCGATCTTCAAAGCGGGTGTGCAGTCAAGGCACCCGGCTCCATCACGGCCAGGCGCTTGCGTTTCTATCCGACCACCGCCACCGCTTCAATCTCGACCAGCAGATCGTCTTCCACCAGACGGTCGATGCCCACCATGGTCGCAGCCGGCGGATTGGCATGCGAGATATAGCGGCCGCGCACGCCCATCACTGCCTTGCGCGCCTCGGGGGTGAGGTTGCGGATGAAGATGGTGAGCTTGAGCACGTCGTCGAACGTGGCACCGGCGGCCTGCAGCGCGAGCTTGACATTCTCGAACACCTGCACCGCCTGCGCCTCGATGTCGCCCTTGCCGACCACTTGGCCCTGCGCATCGACCGCCACCTGTCCGGCGATGAACACGATCGTGCCGCCCCTGGCGGACGCGGCGTTGGAGTACATGCCCAGCGGCTTGAGCCCGGGCGGGTTGATGAATTTCCTGTCGGCCATCTGATCCTCCTTGGTTGTCTGACTGCTGCCTCTGCCGGAACGCGAAGTCCGCGGCTGGAGCCCATCCACTTTCACTGCTGTGTGCTCGACTCCGGCATGCTGGTGCGCTCCCGCGAGCGATCTCTGTATAGTGCCGCGCGCACCAGCAGCATCGCCGTCACGGGTGCGCTCATCACGACGAAGAGCGTGATCAGGAGCTCGTGCACGACGGGGCGGCCGAGCAGCGCGGACGACACCAGCATGGAGGCGATCAGGACGCATCCCGCGCCGAGCGTGAAGCCCATCGATGGCGGATGCATGCGCGCGAAGAAGTGGGGCAGGCGGACCAGTCCGATCGCACCGATCAGCGCGAGCGCGCCGCCGGCGATCAGCAGGATCGCTGCGGGCAATGCGGCCCAGAGCGGCAGCTCCGTGGCGCTCATGGCTCGATGACCTCGCCGCGCAGCAGGAACTTGGCGAAGGCGATGGTGCTCACGAAGCCGAACAGCGCGATCAGCAGTGCCATGTCGAAATAGACGGTCGAGCTCGAGCGGATGCCGAGCATCAGCAGCGACAACATGCCGTTGATGTAGAACGTGTCGAGCGCGAGCACGCGGTCCTGGGCCGCCGGTCCCCTGAACAGTCGCAGGAGCGCGAGCAGCATCGCCAGCAGGAAGCACAGCGA
>JAHCKU010000539.1 GCA_026125625.1 Burkholderiales bacterium
GCTTCCCGGCTCGAAGCCGCGGACCAGCGCCCGTAGCTCGGTAGCTGTCGAAGCAGCGGGGGCAGCGTAGCGCAAGCGCACGTACACGTCGGTGATGTGCTGGACTGGCTCCGCCAGCGGTGGGTGCAGGCGTGCGACCCGTTGCGCGAAATCGATGGGTCCCTCGTGCGGTTGGCGTACACAGCCGATGCGGGCGAGCTTGGCGCAGAAGCGGCGATAGGCGCGTTGCACCGGATCGTGCTGCCTCGGACGCAGGTCGGACAGATTGAGCAGCGCCACCATTCCGATCACGAACGCCACCAGCCCGACCATGAGCAGGCCGAGCGTCGGCCAGGATGGGTGCCCCAACCCCAGGTCGCGCAGCAAATTGCGCTGTCGCTGTGGACTGTAGTCGAGGACCCATTCGTTCCAGGATTTCGCCATGCTGTCGAGCAACTGGCGCAGATCGAACAGCGCCGCCAGCGCGCCCGCGGGTGCGAGCGCATGGCGGCCTTCCTCGATCCAGCGCGCGGACGAGCCGGTTTCCACGCGTGCGGGTGCGACAGCTGTCGTAGGATCGACACGCACCCAGCCACGATTCTCCAACCAGACCTCGGTCCACGCGTGGGCGTGCGACTGGCGTACCACCAGATAGTCGCCGAGGCGGTTCTGCTCTCCGCCCTGATAACCGGTGACCACGCGTGCCGGTACGCCGGCAGCGCGCATCAGCACCGTGAAGGCGGATGCGTAGTGTTCGCAGAACCCACGGCGGGAGTCGAACAGGAATTCATCCACGCTATCGCGCCCCAGCGGCGGCGGCGCGAGGGTGTACGAGAAGGGCTGCGTGCGGAACAGCTCGAGCGCTGCGACGACGATGCTGCCGGCATCGGTGCTGCGCTCGCGCAGCTCCTGGGCGAGTGCCATGGTGCGGGGATTGAAGCCCTCCGGCAGCCGTAGCGCGCGCTGCAGAACGCGCGGCGGCTCGTGCATTCCGACGCGGTAGTTCAGATGCGAGCGCATCTCATAGCGCATGCGCTGGCGTACCGGTTGCGCAGCGCGCAGCTGCAGGTCGGCAGTGAGCGAGGCCTCCGCTGGAATCACGACCGGGACATCCAGCGCGAACAGCCAGCGACGCCGGTGCGGCTCGAGCGTCATGCGATAGGCCACTTCGCGGCTGCCCTGCTCGTAGCGCGCCGCGATCTCGCCCGCCTGCGCCGATGCATACCAGCTGCGCCCATCGAAATCCCACAGTGTCGGCCCGCGCCAGTACAGTTCACCCGGCTTCACTTGGCTGCCTCGGAATTCGACGCGAAAGGCGACCTCCTCCGACAACCCGAGATCGCTGATGTCTCCCGGGGTCATGCGCCCGCTCAATCCGCTGGTGCCGCCGGCCATGCTGGTGCTCGAGCCGAACAGCGGTCCCTGCACGCGTGGAAACAGCAGGAACAGCACCAGTGCCACGGGCGCGGCAGCGGCCAGCACCAGCGCTGCGAAGCGGACGATGCGACGTGGTGCCATGCTCCGGTTGCGATCCTGAAATGCAATGCTGGTGGCCAGCAGCCATGCCAGGACGCCGAGCATGTACAGCGCCAGCAGTGCGTCCTGCGCGTAGAGGAAATGGGTGACGATGAGGAAGTAGGCGAGGAAGGTCGCGACGTGCGCATCGCGCGCGCTATGCAGCTCCAGGCATTTCAATCCTGCCATCAGTGCAAGCAGCGCGACCGAACCTTCGCGGGCGGGAAGGGGGCCGAAGGCGGCGATGATGCTGACGGTCGAGGCGATCGACAACAGCGCCAGCAGCCAGCGCGACAGCGGTTTCCAGCTGCGTGCAGTGGCGGCGGCTTGCCATAGCAGACATGCTCCCACCAGCAGCATGAGCCAGGCGGGCAGGCGCCCGGCGTGCGGCGCAATCACGGCAGCCATGGCGCCGAGCAGGGAATAGACTGCACCGCGCCG
>JAHCKU010000054.1 GCA_026125625.1 Burkholderiales bacterium
TTTTATCATTGAACTCATCGAGCTGGTTGTCGCGCAGCCAGCGGCGCAGGCGCTGCGCCTTGACGTAGTCGATGGCGGCGATGAACTGGCCGATCTCCAGACGCAGCCTGACCTCCGTGCTGATGCCGTCGGGCCGGGCCATCAGCAGATCCCAGTCAGCCTGGCAGGCTTCGCTGCACATGGTCAGGAACTGCGTCGCCGGCGCGTACTCGATACCGTCCACGTCCTGTTCCTGAATCTGCGCTCCGGCGATCGCAAGACGGTCGATGACGTGCATGATGCGCGTGCGCACGGCCTCGTCCAGATGGTCGAAGAAGTAGGTCACCGGCCGCACCAGCTTCGGTCGCTCCACCTCCTTGCCCCCCACGCATCCGGCCGGCAGCCCGGCCATCGCTTCGAATGCCAGCACGGCATCGTCCACCGTGCGCGCCAGCGGGCCGATGTGGTCGAGCGACCATGCCAGAGGCCACACGCCTTCGCGCGAGACCACGTCGTGACTGGGCTTGAAGCCGACCACGCCGCAGCATGCCGCCGGGATGCGAATGGAGCCGCCGGTATCGGTGCCCACGGCGATGGTGGCCAGCCCCGCCGCCACTGCCGCACCCGAGCCGCCGCTCGATCCGCCCGGCAGGTGTCCGGGCGCGGTGGGGTTGCCGACTGCACCGAAATGGACGTTGGCGCTGGTGACCCCGTAGGCGAGCTCGTGCAGGTTGGCGGTGCCGATGATGAGCGCCCCGGCCGCGCGCAACCGCGCCACCACCTGCGCGTCATGCTCGGCTTCGCGCGCCTCCAGCGCCCGGGTGCCGCAGGTCAGCGGATAACCGCGCACGTGCATCAGATCCTTCACCGCCACCGGCACGCCGGCCAGCGGGCCGACGTCCTCACCCTGCAGTACGCGCCGATCCAGCCTGCGCGCTTCGTCCCGCACCTGCTCGGGACGCACGGTGATGAAGGCATTCAATCCTGCCTGCTGCTCGATGCGTGCAAGAAAGGCCTCGGCGACCTCCAGCGACGATATGCTCCGTGCGCGCACGTGAGCGGCGATGTGTCCGGCGCCCGCGAACGGCAACTCGCCGGGCGGCTGCTCCACGCCCTGGGGTGTCCGCGGCGGCAGGACTTCGAGCTTGCTGCGCGGGGGCAGCCCCAGCATGTCGCCCCGCTGCGGCGCATCGAGCACGCTGTCGAGATCCTTCAGATGCAGCGCCAGCCGCTCCTCCCACAATGCGGCGCGTTCCAGGAACGGATAGCCGCGCGCCTGCGCGGATGCGGAAAGCATTTCCTGAAGGGAGGATACGACTTTATTCTTCATTGCGATCTGTCCTCTGTTCATCTGCCTGTTAATTCCTGTGTCTTCATCAATGATCCGTCAGCTGCGCTTGAGCAGGTTCAAGGTCTCGGAGCGGAACTCGCGCCAATAGAGCACGCCGACGGTCCAGGCGGTGGCGGCCATGAACAGCCAGCTGTTGACGAACCAGGTCAATGCGGCAAGCCCGAAATAGTACGCGCGCAGGCCGTAGTTGAAGCTCTCCGAAGCCGAGGTGGCCAGCTGCGCGGCGCGTGCGATGAACAGTGCTTCCCGCTCGGAGTGGTCCGGAACCTTCGGCGCAGCGCCGATGAGCACGGAGGTGAAGTTGAACTGGCGCAGCGACCAGGTGAACTTGAAGAACGCATAGACGAAGATGCCCAGCAGCAGCAGGATCTTGATCTCCCACAGCTCGGTGGAAGTGCGGGCATTGAAGGGCAGGCCCTGCACCACGGCCACCACCTTCTCGGTGGTCCCCAGCAGCGCCAGCAGACCGCCGAGGATCAGCAGCGTGGTCGAGGCGAAGAAGGTTGCGCTGTTGGCCAGGTTGGCGACGATGGAGGTATCGACGATACGCATGTCGCGCTCGATGATGCGTGCCCACCATTCCCGGCGGTACTCGCCCATCACCGACATCAGACTGGGAACGCGCTTGGAACGGCGTCCGGCGAATTCAGCGTAGGCGATCCAGAAGATGAAGAACCAGCCCAGCGCAATGACGTCGATGGCTTCGAAATGAAATCCACGCCAGACGAAGCTCATCGTCCTCTGGCCTCCATGCATGCTGGACACCGACGGTGCAGGTCGAGGGAGGGGTTCGGGGTGCAAGCGCTCACAGGAATAGCGTGAGCACGCCGGTATGGCCGTACAGCCGGTTATGCGAGATCTCGCCGTTGCAGAAGAAGCCCACCAGCGGGATATCACCGAGGCCATCGGCGATCATGCGCAGCTCCTGCGAATCATCTCCGAACAGGCTCGCGCCACGGCCCAGGCAGGAGAAGTACAGGGCGCCGCGCGGCTGCCGGTACAGGCCGGTGCGTATGCTGGCGAGCATGCGCATCAGATCGTCGCTTGCAGTACCGCGGTCGCGCCGGCAGAACAGGATTTCGCTGCCGGGCTGCATCCGGTCGCTCACCGCCACCATCTTGCCGCGCGCATCCAGCCCGACCAGATTGCGCACCACGTAGTCGCCGGTATCGCTGCCATCAACCGGCAGGCCGACGAACAGATAGCCGCCTGGCGATCCCGGATTCTGGCCATGCGCCGGCCCGGCATCCTCGCGCAGGACATCCAGCGCCGGCCGGCCGTCGAGCCGGACCAGAACGTTTTGATGCGCGTCGGTCACGCGATGCCGCGAACCCAGCGGCGAGCACCCTTGCGTCAGGCGCGTGGCCACCGTCACTTCCTCGGAGAACAGCACGCCGGACACCCCGCCTTCGCTCAGACCGTCGGCATACTGCAGGAAACGACCGCGTGAGCTGGTCACACCCCCGACCACGAAGCCGCTTCCGGTGCGACCTGCGATCTCGCGCACCAGGCTGGTGAGGGAACGATTGCCGGGGTCGGCGTGCAACACCGCAAAATGGGCATCGTGGTTGCCCCAGCCCATGCGCGCCTGCGCCACCTCGCGCGGCGAGCGCAACGGCGGCAGCACGCGGAAGGCACTGTCCTCGAATGCGCAACACATCACTGCCAGCGCCGGCTCATCCAGATACTCACGGCCACTGGCGCAGATTCCCACTCCCACCGTGCCGGTCCAATGCGCGATGCCGGTGTGCCTGCGCAGGTACTCGACGATCTCGCCGAAGCTGTCGGCAAAGACATCGGTGGCATAGACGAATCCCAGCGATGCGTTGCGCACACCCGCACCGCACTGCTGCAGGCAGGCGTCCGCCGCAGCACGCCAGCCGGGTGCGCCGGCGTGGCCGAAGGCGAAGCTGTCGGCGACTACGCTGGTGGTCATGGACAGGTTCAAGGATGGGGCGGGTCAGATTCTATCCAGCGTAGCAGGCAACGGGAAGTGCAGTCGATATATGACGCAGTCGCCATCTGCTGCCAACGCCCCGGCGCTCGCATCACTATAATGGTTCGTTCGCCCCGGAAAATGGATCTCCCATGAACGCTCCCGCAACCATCGCCGCCGCCGAGAACATTCTGCTGCGCTCCGACACCGACGGCATCGCCACGCTCACCTTGAATCGGCCCGCGCAGTACAACGCGTTGTCGGAAGAGCTGCTGAAGGCGCTGATCGCCGCACTGGAAGCGATCGAGCACGATCGCGCGGTGCGCGTGGTGGTGTTGGCGGGCAATGGACCGGCGTTCTGCGCGGGCCATGATCTCAAGCAGATGCGTGCCACGCCCGACCAGGACTACTACCGCGCCCTGTTTGCTCTGTGCAGCAAGATGATGATGATGCTCACGCACATCCCGCAGCCGGTCATCGCGCGCGTGCACGGGATCGCGGCCGCAGCCGGCTGTCAGCTGGTGGCGCAGTGCGATCTGGCAGTGGCCGCCGACAGCGCGCGCTTCGCGGTGTCCGGCATCAATGTCGGCCTGTTCTGCTCCACCCCCAGCGTTGCACTCGGCCGCAACGTCCTGCGCAAGCAGTCGATGGAGATGCTGCTCACGGGCGATTTCGTCGATGCGCCGACCGCCATGCGCTACGGCCTGGTCAACCGTGTGACGGCCATGGACCAGCTGGATGCCGAGGTGGCGCAGCTCGCCCGGCGCATCATCGACAAGTCCGCAGTCGCGATCGCCACCGGCAAACGCATGTTCTACAAGCAGCTGGAGATGGGCATGGAGGCAGCCTACCAGTATGCCGCGGAGACCATGGCGTGCAACATGATGGCGGCCGACGTCGGCGAGGGCATCGACGCGTTCATGCAGAAGCGCAAGCCCGACTGGAGCCACCGCTAGGGCTCGCGGCCGGCGGTGGCGAGCGAGAACGGTCACGGCCGGCAGCGATTCGCGTCCGGTACGCACATCGCGATACTTGTTCAGTGCTTCCCCGGTACCTGTACACCGCCGGGGCGGGTAAGGCGTTATCCGCGTGGTTCCCAGAACACCATTCCTGCTCCTGCATGCCAGTCTGCACCCTGACGCGACCGGTGCCCGCCCGATTGCGCGCCTGCGCAGTGTCCGCTTTCCTGCTCGTGGGCAGTGCCCTGGCCGCTGCGCCGGAGGACGCGCGCGATCCCCTCGGCACCCGGGTGCTGCGGCCGGAAGCGGCCAGCAGCTTCTGGGAGGGCGGCTCGCTCCCCTGTCCGGAGGCGGTGAGCGTACCCGATCCCCTGCATCTGGCCGATGTCATCGATATCGCCCTGTGCCGTAATCCGCAGACACGCCAGTCCTGGGCCCGCGCCAAGGTCCAGGCCGCCGAGGTGGCGATCGCACGCTCCAGCTACTTTCCCCAGGTGGATGCGGCGATCGGTGTGCAGCGCTCGGAAACGCGTAACGTTCCTGGCAGCAGCGGACGCACGAGCCTGGACGCGAGCGTGGGCTTCGACTATCTGCTGTTCGACTTCGGCGGCCGTGAAGCCAGTGTCGAGCGCGCGCGTCAGGCACTGCTGGCGGCCAACTGGGCGCACAACGGCAATCTGCAGGACGTGCTGCTCAACGCCGTGCAAGCCTACTATCAGGTATTCGCCACGCAGGAGGCGGTGATCTCCACGCGTGCGGCGGAGAAGGCAAGCCTCACCAGCCTGGAAGCAGCGCAGGCACGGCTCAAGGCCGGCAATGCCACCCGCGCCGACGTGCTGCAGGCGCAGACCGCCTTCTCGCAGAGCCAGCTCACGCGCACACGGGCCGAAGGCGAAGCCAGCGTATCCCAGGGCCTGCTGGCCAATGCGCTGGGACTGCCGGCGCACCAACCGCTGCGCATCGCTCCGCCGCCGGATCTGGAAGTGCAACGCATGGGCGAGCAGGCGGTCGAGGCCCTGATCGCCACCGCACGCACCCGGCGTCCGGATCTCGCCGCCGCCGAAGCGGCGGTACGCGCTGCACGCTCGAACATCGACGTCGAGCGCTCGGCCGGCCGGCCGAGCGTTTCCGCGTTCGGCAGCCTCGGCGCCGGCTGGTCCAGCCCAGGCAGCGATCCGCGCTCGGGTGCCATCGGTCTGCAACTGCGTATTCCGCTGTTCACCGGCTATCGCAACACCTATCGGATACAGCAGGCGCGCGACCAGCTCGACCTCGAGCTGGCCAATCGCGACCGCCTGAGCAGCGACGTCGCGCTCGATGTCTGGACCACCTATCAGGATCTGCGCACGGAGCGCGCGGCGCTGGAGACGTCGGCCGATCTGGTGGCCAGCGCACAGGAGAACTACAGCGTCGCCCTGGGCCGCTACAAGGCCGGAGTGGGCACGGTCACCGATCTGCTGAATGCGCAGAGCGCGCTGGTCGACGCTGAGCTGCAGCGCATTCAGGCACGCTACCGCTGGAATCTGTCGAAAGCCGCACTGGCACGCGCCATCGGCGTGCTGGAGCCGGAGCTGGCGCGCGCATCGGTCCATCCGGGCGCGAATCCGGGTCGCTGAAGGAGCCCGCAGCAAACATGAAGAACAAGATGTCACGAGCCAGTGCACTGATCCTGCGGCTGGGCATAGTGCTGCTGGTCCTGGCTGCCGCCTGGGCGGGCTGGAACGCCTGGAAGAAAACCTCGCAGAAGCCGCTGGAAGCACGCTACCAGTTCGAGGAAGTCACCGTGGGCGATGTGACGCAGACGGTGACTGCCAACGGCACCGTCAACCCGGTGGGACTGGTCAATGTCGGCACCCAGGTGTCGGGCACCGTACGGCGCCTGCTGGTCGACTTCAACGACGAGGTCAAGGCCGGACAGGTGCTGCTCGAGCTCGATCCCACCACCAACCAGGCGGCGGTGGAGCAAAGCGCGGGAGAAGTGGCCAGCGCGGAAGCGAGCCTGCGTCTGATGCGTGCGGAAGAGGCGCGCATGCGCGAGCTGTTCGCGCAGGAGTACGACTCGCGCCAGGACCTGGAGCGTGCGGTCCAGGCGCGCGAAGCGGCGGAGGCCCAGGTGCGCGTGGCACGCGGCAGGCTGCAGCGTGATCGCGCCAACCTCGACTACACCGTCATCCGTTCGCCGGTAGCCGGCGTGGTGGTGTCGCGCGAGGTGGATATCGGGCAGACCGTGGCCGCCAGCTTCCAGACGCCAACGCTGTTCAAGATCGCGCGCGACCTGTCGCGCATGCAGATCGATTCCAATGTCGCCGAGGCCGACATCGGCAAGGTGCGCGTCGGACAGCCGGTGCGCTTCACCGTGGATGCCTTCCCCGAGCGGCGCTTCGAAGGCAAGGTGCTGCAGATCCGCCTGGCACCGATCACCGAGCAGAACGTGGTGACCTACAACGTGGTGGTCGAAGTCGCCAATCCCGATCAGGTGCTGATGCCCGGCATGACCGCCTATCTGAGCATCGTCACCGACCGGCGCGAGGACGTATTGCTGGTGCCCAACGCGGCGCTGCGTTTCCGACCCGGTGATGCCGCTCCGCGTGCCGGCACCGCTGCCGACGGGGGACGCAATCGCAGCGGCCCGGCGCGTAGCAGCGGGCGCCCCAAGCCGACGGTATACGTCGCGCGCGGCGAGACGCTGGTGCCGGTGGAGATCGATCTGGGGATTTCCGACGGTCGCTTCACCGCGGTCACCGTCGTCACCGACGGCACCCTGCGGCGCGGCGAGCGCGTCGCGGTCCAGGAGCTGCAAGCCGAACGCAAGCCGGCGGGCTCGGCGCCGCAGCCATTCCGCTTCCGTACGTTCTGATGAAGGCGGCGGGTCATGCAGCGGCGCTCATACGCGTCGAAGGACTGCACAAGCAGTACGAGACCGACGCCGGACCGCAGCCGGTGCTGCGCGGCGTCGATCTGCGCATCGATGCCGGCGAATTCATTGCCGTGATGGGGCCCTCGGGTTCGGGCAAGTCCACCTTCATGAACATCCTCGGCTGCCTGGACGTGCCGACCTCCGGCCGCTATCTGCTCGACGGACACGACACCTCGCGCATGTCCGCAGACCAGCTGGCGCAGCTGCGCAACCGTTTCATCGGTTTCGTGTTCCAGGGATTCAACCTGCTGCCGCGCGCGACGCTGCTGGACAATGTCGCGCTGCCCATGCTCTATGCCGGGCGTCCGACGCAGGAGCGTGCCGCGCGTGCGCAGGAGCTGCTGGCGCGCGTGGGGCTGGAGCGCTATGGGCAATATCTGCCCAGCCGCATCTCCGGCGGTCAGCAGCAACGGGTCGCGATCGCGCGGTCCCTGGCCAACCGGCCCAAGCTGCTGCTGGCGGACGAGCCGACCGGCAATCTCGACACCGCCACCAGCCACGACATCATGCAGCTGATCGGTGCGCTGAATCGGGAAGAAGGCACGACCGTGGTGCTGGTCACGCACGAAACCGATATTGCGCACTTCGCCAAGCGTATCATCCACTTCGTGGACGGCAAGGTGGACTCGGACGAGGAGGTGGGCATTGCTGGCCAACATGCTCCGTGAAGCCTGGCGCGCGATGGCTGCCAACAAGCTGCGCACGTTTCTGACCATGCTCGGCCTGGTGATCGGCGTGGGCGCAGTGGTGCTGATGCTCGCCATCGGTCAGGGCGCGCAGACGCTGGTCAAGGAAGCGGTGGCAACCATGGGCAGCAACCTGTTCATCGTGCTCTCCGGCGGCACCACCACCGGCGGCGCACGCTCCGGCAGCGGCACTGCGCCCACGCTCACCCTGTCCGATGCCCAGGCGATCGAAGAGCTGCCTTCCGTCGCCGCGGTGGCACCCACGCAAAACGGCACGGCGCAACTGGTCTATGGCGCCAGCAACTGGAACAGTTCGGTGATCGGCGTCACGCCCAGCTACCTGCTGGTGCGCGAGTGGCGGCTGGTGCGCGGCCAGCCCTTCACCGACACCGATGTGCGCACCGTGGCGCGCGTCGCGATCATCGGGCAGACGGTGGCACGTGAGCTGTTCGGCAGCGAGGATCCGGTGGACAAGACCATCCGCATCCGCAACAGCCCGTACGTGGTGATGGGCGTGCTGGGGGCCAAGGGGCAGAGCTTCGACGGCCGCGATCAGGACGATACCGTGCTCATCCCGTTCAGCACCGCCCAGCGCAAGCTGTACGGCACGTCGTTTCCCGACAGCGTGCGCTTCATGATGGTCAAGGCGGTATCCGAGGATGCCATGGACCGCACCGAAGAGGGAATCACCACCCTGCTGCGCGAGCGCCATCGCATCCCGCCGGGCGGCGAGAACGATTTCACCGTGCGCAATCTCAGTGCTGCCGCGGACGTGCAGGCGCAGACCACGCGCGTGATGTCGATCATGCTCGGGGCGGTGGCCTCGATCTCGCTGGTGGTGGGCGGCATCGGCATCATGAACATCATGCTGGTATCGGTCACCGAGCGCACGCGCGAGATCGGCATCCGCATGGCGATCGGCGCACGCCAGCGCGACATCCTGCTGCAGTTCCTGCTCGAGTCGGTGATCGTGTCGGTGGTCGGCTGCCTGATCGGCGTCGTGCTGGGCGTGGGCGGCGCGGCTCTGGTGAGTCAGACCACGGAGATGATGGTGGTGGTCACCGGCGCGGCGATCCTGCTGTCCTTTGCCGTGGCCGCCGCAGTGGGCATCTTCTTCGGGTTCTATCCCGCACGCAAAGCCGCCGGCCTGAAGCCGATCGAAGCGCTGCGCTACCAGTAGCGTGGGTGCGCGTCGCCGCCAACACCCCTCGGTTGTAATCGGGCAGCAGCGGCAGACTTTGGTAGCTTTGCAGCCGAGCGTATTTATGCGTCATTTCCCATAATACGAAATTATTGCAATTGGCGCGTAAATTTGAAATATGCGCCAACTCCGATATTGACGTATTATCGGAATTGGCACATAGTCCAGGGTGGAGAAAGCCATGTCCGATCTCGCCCGCAATCCCAAGCAGCTTGGCACCATCATCCGCCGCAGCCGCAAGCGGCTCGGCCTGAGCCAAAGCGCGCTGGGCGAGCGCGTAGGCCTGCGGCAGGAAACGATCTCGCTGATCGAAACCGGCAATCCCGCAGCCCGACTGGACACGATCCTGGCCGTCCTGGCCGCGCTCGATCTGGAGTTACAGATTGCAATGCGCAGTCGCAAACGCGATATCGAAGACCTGATCGGATAATGGCCAGAACCCGGCGGCATCCACCCCTGCGGGTTTATCAGAACAACCGGCTGGTCGGACACCTGCTCAAGGAGCCAAGCGGCGCTATCGAGTTCCGCTATGACCAGATCTGGCTGAGCCGAGAGACAGCGTTTCCCGTCTCGCTATCGCTGCCGCTGCGCGAGGATGCATGGCGCGGCGAACCCGTCGTAGCCGTGTTCGAAAACCTGTTGCCGGACTCCGACGCATTGCGAAAGCGCGTAGCCGACAGGGTCGGTGCTACCGGATACGATGCCTACAGTCTGCTGGCAGCAATCGGCAGGGATTGCGTCGGCGCGCTTCAATTCATCGCCGGCAATGCCGAGGAACCCGACGACAGCAAGACGATTTCAGGAGAGCCGGTTGACGATGAGGCCATCGAAAAGCTGCTCGAGAATCTGGCACAAGCCCCGCTCGGACTTTCCCGAGACGATGATTTCAGAATCTCGGTGGCAGGCGCTCAGGAAAAAACCGCCCTGCTTCAAGTTGACGGACAATGGCTCAAGCCGCACGGCACGACACCAACCACCCATATTTTCAAGACGCCAGTTGGAAAACTATCCAACGGCATCGACCTTTCCAACAGCGTCGAGAATGAGTTCTACTGTCTGCGGCTGCTCGCACATCTCGGCCTCCCGGTCAATCATGCCAAGATCATGACCTTCGGCCGGACCAAGGCGCTGGTGGTGGAACGGTTCGACAGGGTATGGAGCAACGGTCGTTTGATCCGCCTGCCCCAGGAAGATTTCTGCCAGGCGCTGTCGGTGCCGCCAGCACGCAAATATCAGAGCGACGGCGGCCCCGGCATGCTGAAGATAGCGGACCTGCTCAAGGGTAGCGATACGCCTGCCGAAGACCATCGTATTCTGTTCCAGGCGCAACTGATCTTCTGGCTGATCGGTGCGACGGACGGGCACGCCAAGAATTTCAGCATCTTCCTGCACCCCGGCGGAGGCTATGCCCTCACTCCGCTCTATGACGTGCTGACCGCCCAGCCCAGCTTGGATGCACGGCAGATCGAACGCAAGCAGATGAAGCTTGCCATGTCTGTTGGAGACAACCGGCACTACCGCATGGATGAAATCGGGCTGCGGCACTTTTTCCAGACGGCAGAAAAGGCGGGCGTGTCCAGGCCGCTCATCCGAAAAGCCGTCGAGGACATTGCCGCCGGCATGAACGCGGCGATTGCGGCACTCGAAACCGAACTCCCCGCCGGCTTCCCGCAAGAACTGCATGAATCCGTGAAGGCAGGCATCCAAGACCGCATGCGAGTGCTCGATACCGGTATTCGCAATTAATTCCTCGCGAGATCGACCGCACGCCACAGATACCAGCTGGCGACGCTGCGATACGGACGCCAGCGTTCACCGCGCTGCGTCAGGCCGTCGCGGCCGGCAGCGTTGCCATTGCGGAAGGTCAAGGTGAAGCCCTGGCGGATGCCATAGTCATCGACCGGCAGCACGTCGCCACGCCCGAGGCGGAACATGAGCAGCATCTCCACCGTCCAGCGGCCGATGCCGCGCACCTGGGTCAAGCGCTCGATGAGCAGCTCGTCCTCCATCGCCTGCGCCTGCTCCAGGGTCGGCAGCTCGCCGTCCACCGCCTTGCGGCCGAGGTCGCGCAACGCGGCGAGCTTGGCGCTCGACAACCCGACCGCACGCAGCCTGTCATCGGACATGCGCATCAGCTGCAGCGCATCCGGCCCATGATGCGCATTGGGGAACAGCGCACACAGGCGCGCGTGGATGCTGGCGGCAGCGCGGCCGTTGAGCTGCTGGTAGACGATCGCCTCGGCCAGCGCTGCGAACAGGCTGGGCGTGCGCTTGAGCTGCAGGCGATACGGACCGACACGTTCGATCAGTCGGGCGAGCGGCTTGTCGCATGCACGCAAGTGCTCGAGCCCCGCCTGCGGATCGTAGGCCAGCGATTGCTGCGAGTCGTGGCCGGCGAGCGCCTGCTCGATGCGCAGCAGCCGCAATTTGGTGGCAATGCCGCCCGGCGCCGTGAAACCGCCGACGCGGCCGCCGGCGGCAAGCACACGATGGCACGGCACCACGATGGGAAAGGGATTGCGGCCGAGCGCCTGGCCGACCGCACGAGCCGCGCCGGGCGCGCCGATGCGCGCCGCCAGCTCGCCATAGGTGATCGTCTGTCCGGCCGCGATGGCGCGGGCGGCGACATAGACGCGGCAATGGAATTCAGGCACGCGGGTCATGTCGAGCACGATGGCATCCAGCTGCACCGGCTCGCCGTGCAGCAGCGCGACGATGGCGGCGCGCGCGCGTGCGGCATGCTCGTCAGCGACGTCCTCCATCGCGTCCGGGAAACGCGTCAGCATGAACGCGCGGGTGCGCGCCTCACTCGCCTCCGGCAGTTGCACGCTGACGAGACCGGCATCACCCCAGGCGATGGCGCAACGGCCGACCGTAGTATCGAACAAGGTGTAGCGGATGGTGCTCATGCGCACACTATAGCCGGCGTGCATGCGCGCCGCGCG
>JAHCKU010000540.1 GCA_026125625.1 Burkholderiales bacterium
ACTACGAGTTCCACCATCACGCGCCGGAATATCTCGCCGCCGGCGGCACGCAGGCGCAGCTCGACGCCCTGGCGGCAGTCGGCGGCGAACAGCAGCCTCCTGTTTTCGATGCCACGGACGCGGCGCTCATCCGGTTCACGGTTGAAATGACCCGCAACGTACAGGTGAGCGATCAGACCTTCGCCGCGGTCAGATCGGCTCTGGGCGATGATCGCCAGCTGGTGGAACTGGTCGCCGTGATCGCGAGCTACAACATGGTCTCGCGCGTACTGGTCGCCTTCGACGTGCAGCCGGAATAGCGCCCGGCATCGGGATTCGTCGCTCTACTCTTGCAGTGTCATTCGCACCGCTCTCTCCTGCGGTGCCAGCCTGTCAGAGCATCTCGAGCGGCTGCGCCCGCTTCGGCGGCGGAAACAGGCGGTCGAGCTCGGCCAGCTGCTCGACATCGAGTGAGTATTCGAGCGCGGCAAAATTTTCGCGCAAGCGCTCGCGGCTGCTCGTTTTCGGAATCACGATCACGTCCGGCTGCACCAGCAGCCATGCGAGCGCGGCCTGGGCCGGCATCATCCCCGCCTGTCGGGCGAACTGCTCGAGCTTGCGGTTGCGCAGCAGTCGCGCCTGCTCGATCGGGGAATACGCCATCACCGGGATGCGTCGCTCGCGCAGCCACGGCAGCAGGTCGAACTCGATACCGCGCCGCGTGAGGTTGTAGAGCAGCTGATTCACCGCCACCTTTTCGCCGCCCGGCACATCCGACAGCTCCTGCATGTCGTCGAGGTCGAGATTGCTGACGCCGTAGTGGCGGATCTTGCCCGAGCGCTGCAACGCCTCGAACGCCTCCATGGTCTCCGCAAACGCGATACTGCCGCGCCAGTGCAGCAGATACAGATCGATGCGGTCGGTGCGCAATCGCCCGAGGCTGCGCTCGCACGCGGCAATCGCGCCCTTGCGCGAAGCGTTGTGCGGATAGACCTTGCTGACCAGGAACGCCTGATCGCGCCGTCCGGCGATCGCCTCGCCGATCAGCGATTCGGCCAATCCCTCGCCGTACATCTCGGCGGTATCGATCAAGCTCATGCCCAGATCGAGACTGGCGCGGATGGTGGCGCTCTCCTCGGCGCGCAATGCGGCATCCTCACCCATGCGCCACGTGCCCAGGCCGAGCGCGGGCACCAGCTCACCGGACGGAAGCGTGACGTGTTTCATTGCCGTGGCCGGTGCGGATGCACCGATGCGCAGCGATCGCCGTGCGCGCTCATGGCATCCACGGCACCATCTCCACCGAACCCCTGGGTGCGAACGGAACCTCAATCAACCACAGCCCGCCCTCCTGGTGCGCGCGGCGCACCGTAGCACCGACCTCCTTCGCTTCGACGCGCACGCTTTTCGCGCCGAAGGACTCTCCCAGCTTCACGAAGTCCGGATTCCTGAGCGCGGCACCGATGTGGCGTCCGCCGAACACGCGATCCTGGTACTGGCGGATGGCGCCGAAGGCGTTGTCGTTGAACACCAGAACGATCAGGTCGAGATCGAGCGTGCGCGCGGTGGCCAGTTCCTGCAGGGTGAACAGGAAGCCGCCATCGCCGCTGATCGATACTACCGGTTGCCCTGGGCAGGCGAGCTTGGCACCGATGGCCGCCGGCAGCGCGTAGCCGAGTGTGCCGTAGGTCCCGGGATGGATGAGCGTACGCGGCCGGTAGATCGGCATCAGCAGCGGCATCCAGTAGCCGACCAGCGTGAGGTCGTCCACGAAGATGGTTTCATCCGGCATGGCAGCACGCAGCGCCTCGACCACTTCCATCACCGGACCGGCACGCTGCGCCAGTGCCTCGTGCCGGCGGCGGCGGAAGCCTTCGGTATCGAACCAGCAGCCCCGCGCCGTTTTATTACCGCCTAAACGCTCCGCGAGCGCCTCGAGAACCTGTCCGGCA
>JAHCKU010000541.1 GCA_026125625.1 Burkholderiales bacterium
CTTCTGCCAGAGGCGGGCTGTAGAGGAGGATGCGATCGAGGTTGATCAGTCGTCCGCCGCGGCGTGTGCGGATGGCGTCGACCAGCGCGCGCGGCTCGGCGAGGTCGAGAGGTTGATAGGGGATGCGTGGCATGGTCGTGGCGGCAGGCAAGGCTGGTTAGAATCCCGCTATTCTCGCTCGTATTGCGTTTCGGCGCGCCCGTTCCTCCTTCAGACCCTGCACTGCGCTTCACTCGATGACTGATCGCACCACTGCGCGCGACGCACATGCTTCTGCGCCGAGTGCCTGGCACACCCTGAGCCAGGCCGAAATCGAAAAAGAACTGCGAACCGGTTCCCACGGGTTGCAGGCGGCGGAGGTCGCTCGCCGCCTCGGCCGCTACGGCCCCAACCGCCTGGCTCCGGCCAAACGGCGTGGGCCGTTGCTGCGCCTGCTGCTGCAGTTCCACAACATCCTGCTCTACGTGATGCTCGGCGCGGCTGCGATCACGGCATTTCTCGGCCACTGGGTAGATACCGGCGTGCTGCTGATGGCAGTGGTGATCAACGCGATCATCGGCTTCATCCAGGAGGGCAAGGCGGAAGCCGCGCTCGATGCCATTCGCTCGCTGCTCTCGCCACATGCCATGGTGATGCGAGACGGTACCCGGCGTGAGATCGACGCCGTCGACCTCGTGCCCGGAGATATCGTGCTGCTTGCTTCCGGCGACCGGGTTCCGGCCGACCTGCGCCTGATTTCCGTCAAGGAACTGCGCGTCGAGGAAGCGGCGCTCACCGGCGAGTCTCTGCCGGTGGAGAAGAGTATCGAAGCGGTGGCAGGCGATGCCCCGCTGGGCGATCGCTACGGCATGGCCTACTCGGGAACGCTGGTGGTCTACGGCCAGGCCACGGGTATCGTAGTGGCCACCGGTGCCGCCACGGAGCTGGGCAAGATCAACCGCATGCTGGCGGACATACAAAGCCTGTCCACGCCCCTGCTGCGCCAGATCGATCGCTTCGGTCGCATGCTTGCCGTCGCCATTCTCGGGTTATCCGCTGCAACCTTCGCGATCGGCACCTTGTGGCGCGGCCATGCACCCGCGGAGATGTTCATGATGGTTGTGGCTCTGGCTGCCTCGGCAATTCCCGAGGGCCTGCCGGCGATCATGACCGTGACCCTGGCTCTGGGCGTGCAACGCATGGCGCGGCGCAATGCCATCATCCGGCGCCTGCCGGCGGTGGAGGCGCTGGGCTCGGTGACCGTGATCTGCTCCGACAAGACCGGCACTTTGACGCGCAACGAGATGACCGTGCAGCGGGTGGTATGCGTCGATCACGTGTTCGACGTCGGCGGCGTCGGCTATGCCCCGGTGGGCGATTGCAGCATCGACGGACGCATCATCGACCCGGAGCATTACCCGGCACTGTCCCTGTCCATTCGTGCCGGCGTGCTGTGCAACGACGCGCGCCTGCACGAAGAGGACGGCCTGTGGCGCGTGGTCGGCGATCCGACCGAAGGCGCCTTGCTGGTGCTCGGCGGCAAGATCGGGTTCACCCAGCACGTGGCCGACACCGCATGGCCGCGGCTCGACTCCATCCCGTTCGAATCGCAGCATCGCTTCATGGCGACCTACCACCGCGACAGCGACGGCGAATCATGGATCTTCGTCAAGGGTGCGCCGGAGCGCATCCTCGACATGTGTGCCATGCAGCTGGGCCATGCCGGTGAGCAGCGCCTCGAGGTCGACTATTGGCGCCGCATGGCAACCGATACCGCCGCACAGGGCTTGCGCCTGCTCGCCCTGGCCTGCAAGCGGGCGGCCCCGGCCGGCGATCATCTTGCCGTTGCCGATGTCGACGGCGGCTACACCCTGCTGGCGATGGTCGGCATCATCGACCCGCCGCGCGAGGAGGCACTCGAAGCGGTGGGCGAATGCCACC
>JAHCKU010000542.1 GCA_026125625.1 Burkholderiales bacterium
TGCGGCAACGCCTGCTGGAACAGTTGGATCTGCCGGCGGGCAGCGATCTGCTGCTGGGCAACGGTTCGGACGAGCTGATCCAGATCCTGGCACTTGCGCTCGCCCGCCCCGGTGCGGTGCTGATGGCAGTGGAGCCGTCCTTCGTCATGTTCCGCATGATTGCCACGTTCGTCGGCATGCGCTACGTAGGGGTGCCGCTGGAAGCGGATTTCCGCTTGAATGCGCAGCGCCTGCTGGAAGCGGTTGAGAAGCATCGTCCGGCCTTGACTTTCATTGCCTATCCGAACAATCCCACCGGCAATCTGTTCGAGCGCGAGGCGATCGAGCGTCTCCTGGCGCAAGCCGACGGCCTGGTGGTGATCGACGAGGCCTATCACGCATTCGCCGGCACGAGCTTCCTGCCCGAGCTGGCGCGCCACCCGAACATGCTGGTGATGCGCACCTTGTCCAAGCTCGGCCTGGCGGGCCTGCGCCTGGGCATGCTGATGGGACGGCGCGAGTGGATCCGCGAGCTGGACAAGCTGCGCCTGCCGTACAACATCAACGTGCTGTCGCAGCAGGTGGCTGCCTATGTACTCGGACGGCCTGAGGTGCTGGAGGCGCAGACCGCGACCTTGCGCGCGGAGCGCGGCAGGCTGGCCGCTGCGCTCGCCGGCCTGCCCGGTGTGACCGCCTTTCCCAGCGATGCCAACTTCATCCTGTTCCGCGTCGGCAACGCCGAGCATGTATTCGCCGCGCTCAAGGCGAATGGCGTGCTGATCAAGAATCTGTCGACTTCCCATCCGCTGCTGCAGGACTGTCTGCGCGTCACCGTCGGCAGGCCGGACGAGAATGCACGCTTCATCGCGGCGCTCGAGCGCGCACTTGCCGGCGTTTGATCGAAACCCACCTCAATCTCACCTTCCACAACTTCACCCCGGCCATGCGACAGGCAGAAGTCACCCGCAACACCCTGGAGACCCAGATCACCGTGCGCATCGATCTGGACGGCAGCGGTCGGGCACAGCTGGCGACCGGAGTGGGGTTCTTCGATCACATGCTGGATCAGATCGCCCGCCACGGCATGTTCGATCTCGACGTCCGCGCCAAGGGGGATCTGCACATCGATGCGCACCACACCGTCGAGGACGTCGGCATCACCCTGGGGCAGGCTTTTGCCCAGGCGCTCGGCGACAAGCGCGGAGTGCGCCGTTATGGCCACGCCTACGTTCCGCTCGATGAGGCCTTGTCGCGCGTGGTGGTCGACCTGTCCGGCCGGCCGGGCCTGACCTTCGACGTCAAGTTCGTGCGCGGGACGATCGGCGAGTTCGACGTGGATCTGGTGTACGAGTTCTTTCAGGGGTTCGTCAATCATGCCCTGGTGACGCTGCACGTGGACAACCTCAAGGGCGCCAATGCCCACCATCAGGCCGAGACTGCCTTCAAGGCCTTCGGGCGCGCGCTGCGCATGGCGGTGGAAGCCGACCCGCGTGCGGTGGGGGTCATCCCTTCCACCAAGGGCACGCTATGAGCATCGGCCCCGGACAATGATCGACATCGCAGTGGTCGACTATGGCATGGGCAACCTGCGCTCGGTGGCCAAGGCCGTGGAGCACGTCGCCGATGGTGCGCAGGTGGTGATCACCAGCGATCCGGAGACGGTGCGCGCAGCGGTGCGCGTGGTGTTTCCCGGCCAGGGAGCGATGCCCGATTGCATGCGTGAGCTCGATGCGCGCGGCCTGCGCCCGGCAGTGATGGAGGCAGCCCGCTCCAAGCCCTTTCTCGGGATCTGCATCGGCTTGCAGATGCTGTTCGACTCGAGCGAGGAGGGCGAGATCTCCGGCCTCGGTCTGCTGGAGGGGCGGGTGGTCCGTTTCTCCCCGCCTGCCCATACGCAGGATTCCGACGTGCGCCTGAAAGTGCCGCACATGG
>JAHCKU010000543.1 GCA_026125625.1 Burkholderiales bacterium
CATTCCTGCTTCACGCCGGGCACCCCGCTGCGATGGAACACATGCCGTGCCCACGCCGCATCGTCGCAGGCGGCCGGGTCGGGCATCTCGCGCACTTCGCCGCCGTACACGAATTCAGACACCGGCCGCGGCCCGTTGATCGGACAAGGCATGAGCTTCATGCGCCGCCTGTCCCTCAGTGGCCCACTGCCGCCGCGCCTTTCTCGCCGGTCAGGCGGTAATCGGCGAAGCGCGACAGGTTGAAGGCACGGATGAGGGCATGGTCCTCGTCCTTGGCCACCGTCCAGGCCATGGTCTTGCCGCATACCGGCGTGGCCTTGAAGCCCCAGGTGCCCCAGCCCGAATCGAGGTAGAAGCCTTCGACCGCGGTCTTGCCCATGATCGGCGCGAAATCCGGCGTCATGTCGGCCATGCCGGCCCATTGCCGATTGGCCTTGGCACCGGCGAGGAACGGAAACAGCTCGAGCATGTGCGCGGCCAGCGACTCGGCGAAGTCGAACGTGGAGCGGGTGGCGTGCAGCTCGTACGGATCGAGCGACGCCCCCATCACCAGCTCGCCGCGCGCCGACTGGCTGACGTAGACGTGCAGGCTGCCGGACACGATCACGGGGTCGAGCCATGGCTTCATCGGCTCGGTCACCATCGCCTGCAGCGGATGGATGGTGAGCGGCGTACGCAGGCCGACCATGTGGGTGATGCGCGGCGTGAAGCCGGCCACTGCCGAGAGCACCTTGCGCGTGGCGATGTTGCCGCGGCTGGTGCGCACACCCATCACCTGGCCATCGGTGACGTCGATGCCGGTGACCTCGGTGCGCTGGTGGATCTCCACCCCGCGCATATCCGCCCCCCGGCCGTATCCCCAGGCGACCGCATCGTGCCGCGCGATCGCGCCCGGCGCATGGAACAGCGCGCCCAGCACCGGCGTGTGCCCGCCGCAACTCAGATCCATGTACGGACAGGCAGCCTGCACTGCTTCGGGTCCCACCAGCTCGCTGCGCACGCCCAGATGCTTGTTCACTTCGGCGCGCCAGCGCATGGTACGCAGTGCCGAATCGGTGTGGGCGAGGGTGAAATGACCGCGCGTGGAATAGAACAGATTGAGGTCGAAATCCTGCGACAGGTCCTGCCACAGCTCGACGCTCTTGTCGTAGAAGGCCACGCCTTCGGGCGTGAGATAGTTGGAGCGGATGATGGTGGTGTTGCGCCCGGTGTTCCCACCGCCGATGTAGCCACGCTCCAGCACCGCGACATCGGTGATGCCGAAATCACGCGCCAGGTAATAGGCCGCCGCCAGGCCGTGGCCGCCCCCGCCGATGATCACGACGTCGTAAGCGGATTTGAGCCGCTCAGGCGTACGAAACATGCGCGGCTCCAGGTATTTGCCGGCAAGCCCGAAGCGCAGGAGACCCAAGGCCACGATGGACCTGCCCAGGAAGTTGAACCTGGAACGTATTCTCGAATTCCCCATGCCCCCCTGTCAAGAATTATATGAAACATAGTTTCTCCAAGAGAAACATGGCAGACCGCTCCGATCGACATCGGCAACATGTCCGGGACGGCATCACCGGCTACAATGACCATCCGATCCCGAGGCAGAACGATATGACCGCTGCTGATCTGAGCCCTGCACTGAGCGAGCCCCTGGTCCACCTGGAACAGCAGATCATCCAGAACCATCAGCCCATCGAGCACTGGCTGCGCGCGCAGTGGCACGATCACGACACGCCGTTCTACGCCTCGGTCGACCTGCGCAACAGCGGCTTCAAGCTCGCACCCGTCGACACCAATCTGTTTCCCGGCGGGTTCAACAATCTCAAGCAGGAGTTCCTGCCGCTGTGCGTGCAGGCGTCGATGGTGGCGATCCAGAAGCTGTGCCCCGACGCCAAGGGCGCGCTC
>JAHCKU010000544.1 GCA_026125625.1 Burkholderiales bacterium
CGGGCCGATGCGGCGCTGCCCGACGCCGTGCGCTGCGTCTATCGGCTGGAGGTCAACGAGTGGAACGGCGCGCGCGCGGTGCAGCTGGTCATCGAGCACTGGGAGGCGCGCGCCACGGATCCCGGCTCTGCTGCCGTGCGTTAGAATTACGGACTTTGGTCCCGGCCCTGGCGTTGCATGACAGCGTGCAGGACCCCATCCGCGATTCGAGGATACATGGAAGCAGAACGCATCAACGCCATCGGCAATTCGCTGGACGACCTGGAGCAGCGCTCCGCCTCCTTGCGGAGGTATCTTTGACTTCGATGCCAAGCAGGCGCGCCTGACCGAAGTCGTCAAACTGTCCGAGGATCCGGCGCTATGGGCCGACAACCAGCGCGCGCAGGAGATCGGCAAGGAGCGCAAGTCGCTGGAAGCCGTGGTCGGTACGCTCGAGCAGGTCGTACAAGGCCTGCGCGACAACCGCGAGCTGCTGGACATGGCGGTTGCCGAGGACGACGAGTCCACCATGCAGGCAGTCGCCCAGGACGTGACGGCGCTGGAGAAGCGCATAGCAGACCTGGAGTTCCGTCGCATGTTCTCCTATGCGATGGATCCCAACAACTGCTTCCTGGACATCCAGGCCGGATCCGGCGGCACCGAGGCACAGGACTGGGCCGCCATGCTGGAGCGCATGTATCTGCGCTTCTGCGAACGGCGTGGCTTCAGCGTCGAAGTCCTGGAGGAATCCCCGGGAGAAGTGGCCGGCATCAAGAGCGCCAGCATCAAAGTGTCGGGCGAGTACGCCTACGGCATTCTGCGCACCGAGACCGGCGTGCATCGCCTGGTACGCAAGTCACCGTTCGATGCCAATGCGCGCCGGCACACCTCGTTCGCCAGCGTGTTCGTCTACCCCGAGGTGGATGAGACCATCGAGGTGGAGATCAACCCTGCCGACCTGCGCGTGGACACCTTTCGCGCCAGCGGCGCCGGCGGCCAGCACGTGAACAAGACGGATTCGGCCATCCGCATCACTCACCTGCCCACCGGCATCGTGGTGCAGTGTCAGAACGACCGCTCGCAGCATCGTAACCGGGCAGAAGCCATGGCCATGCTCAAGTCGCGTCTGTACGAGCTGGAGCTGCGCAAGCGCGAAGCGGAGAAGCAGAAGATGGAGGACAGCAAGACCGACATCGCCTGGGGCCACCAGATCCGCAACTACATTCTCGACCAGTCGATCATCAAGGATCTGCGCACCAACCACGAGGTAGGCAACACGCGCGCGGTCCTGGACGGTGATCTGGACGACTTCATCACCGCCAGTCTCAAGCAAGGCGTCTGAGCGCGCCCCCGCCATGAACCAGGAACAACTGCAGGACAGCAATCAGATCATCGAGGAGCGCCGCGCCAAGCTGCGTGCGCTGCGCACGGCCGGCAATGCCTTTCCCAACGACTTCCGCCGCACCCATCTCGCGTCGGACGTGCATGCCCTGGGCGAAGACAAGGACAACGCGACGCTGGAGGCTGCGCCGCAGGAAGTGACGGTGGCCGGACGGATGATGCTCAAGCGGGTGATGGGCAAGGCCAGCTTCGCCACCATCCAGGACATGTCCGGCCGCCTGCAGCTGTATCTGACGCGCGATTCGCTGGGCGAAGTCGCATACGAGGCCTTCAAGCACTGGGATCTGGGCGACATCGTCGGCGCGCGCGGCACGCTGTTCCGCACCCGGACCGGCGAGCTCTCGCTCAAGGTCGAGGCCGTGCGCCTGCTGTCGAAGTCGCTGCGCCCGCTGCCGGAAAAATTTCATGGCCTCGCCGACCAGGAGCAGCGCTATCGCCAGCGCCATCTCGACCTGATCACCAATCCGGAGTCGCAACGGGTGTTCATCATGCGCTCGCGCATGATCC
>JAHCKU010000545.1 GCA_026125625.1 Burkholderiales bacterium
CGCGTGGCACGGCGGGTGGTACGCGAGGCGGGCAATCCATGATCGGCGTGAAGGACCTGTCTTCACGTCCCTCGCGGCACACGCGGCGCCTGCTGCGCGTGGGCGTGGTGGTCGCCCTGGTGGTGGCCGGTGTCATGTTGACCACGTTCGAATTCTGGTCGCTGCGTCACTCGCTGCGCGAGCATCTCGAGGTGCAGGCACAGATCGTCGCCGCCAACAGCGAAGCGGCGCTGGTGTTCCGCGACCAGGCTGCTGCCTCCGAGGTGCTGTCCGCGTTGCGTGCCTCGCCCGACGTGCGTCAGGCAGTGATCCTCGACGCCCGGCAGCAGCCGTTCGCCGCTTTCGAGCGCCTGCCCGACCGTCCCCTGCCATCGGCTGTCAGCCGGATCGAGCCGCATCAGAGCGTCACCTCGCTGTCGGTGCTGCGTCCGGTGATGAGCGCCGGCCGGCCGGTGGGCTGGGTGTACGTGTTGTCCGGGCTGGAATCGGTGTACTGGCATCTGCTGGTCTATGCCGCCGTGGCCATCGTGACCGCGCTGCTGGGCATGATTGCAGCCTCGCTGCTGGTATCGCGCCTGCGGCGTGACGTGGAACACGCCGAGGCCCGGCTCGACTATCTGGCCTATTACGACCCGGTGACCAATCTGCTCAACCGTCACGGCTTCAACGAGCGCATCCAGTTCGCGTTGTCGCGCGCACAGCGCTTCGGTGGCCGCGTCGGCCTGCTGCTGCTCGATCTGGACAATTTCAAGGTGATCAACGACACCATGGGCCATCAGGCCGGCGACGCCTTGCTGGCGGCGCTCGGCCATCGCCTGCGCGAAGCGCTGCGTCAGGGTGACACGGTGTGCCGTCTTGGGGGCGACGAGTTCGCGGTGATCGTCGACAACGTCGGCAGCGCACAGGAGGTCGAGCTGGTCGCAGCCAAGATCGTCAACACGCTGGTGCTGCCGCTGATGGTGTCCGGTCAGGAGGTGTACGTCACCGCCAGCTGCGGCGTGAGCCTGTACCCGGAGCATGGCAGCGACGCCAGGACGCTGGTGCGCACCGCCGATACCGCGATGTATTGCGCCAAGGAAGCCGGAAAGAATGCCTTCCGCGTATTCCGCCCCGAGATGAACCAGCGTGCGTTCCGGCGCATGAGCCTGGAGCACAGCCTGCGCAAGGCGATGGAGAACGGCGACCTGCGCCTGCGCTATCAGCCCAAGGTGGATCTGCGCAGCGGCCGCGTGGTGGGAGCCGAAGCGCTGCTGCGCTGGGTGCATACCGAGGACGGCAGCATCAGCCCGGCGGAGTTCATTCCGGTGGCCGAAGAGTCCGGCCTCATCGTCCCGCTCGGAGCATGGGTGCTGCGCACCGCCTGCCGGGAGGCGAAGCGCTGGCAGGAGGCGGGGCTGGGCAGAATTCCGGTGGCGGTGAATCTGTCGGCACGGCAATTCAAGGATCAGGGTCTGCTGGACGCCGTGCTGGAGGCGCTGGAGGAGAGCGGCCTCGAGCCCGATCAGCTCGAGCTGGAGCTCACCGAGAGCATGCTCATGGAGAACGTGGAAGCCAACATCGAGCTGCTGCGTGAGCTGCGTGCACGCGGCGTGCGTCTGTCCATCGACGATTTCGGCACCGGCTACTCGTCCATGGGCTATCTCAAGCGCTTTCCGATCCGCTCGCTCAAGGTCGATCGCAGCTTCGTGCGCGACATTCCGCACGATCGCGACGACTGCGCCATCGCCGGTGCCATCGTCGCGCTGGCGCACGAGCTCGGGCTCGGCGTCGTGGCCGAAGGTGTGGAGAACGTCGAGCAGCTGCGCTTCCTCGCGCGGCACGACTGCTATGTGCAGCAGGGTTTCTACTTCAGTCCGGCGCTCGGCGGTGAGGATTTCGAGCGCTGGG
>JAHCKU010000546.1 GCA_026125625.1 Burkholderiales bacterium
CGTCCACGATCACCGAGCCCGGCTTCATGCTGCGGACCATGTCCTCGGTGATCAGCGTGGGGGCCGCGCGCCCGGGGATCAAGGCGGTGGAGATCACCACGTCGGCCAGCGCGACCCGCTTGGCGACCTCGATCTTCTGGCGGTCCAGCCAGCTCTGGGGCATGGGCTTGGCGTAGCCGCCCACGCCCACGGCCGCTTCCTTCTCCTCGTCGGTGTCGTAGGACACCTCGATGAACTTGCCCCCCAGCGACTCGACCTGCTCCTTGACGCTGGGGCGCACGTCCGAGGCCTCGATCACCGCGCCCAGGCGTTTGGCGGTGGCGATCGCCTGCAGCCCCGCGACACCTACTCCCAGGATCATCACGCGCGCGGCCTTCACCGTGCCGGCCGCGGTCATCAGCATCGGCATGAAGCGCTGGTATTCGTTGGCCGCCACGATCACCGCCTTGTAGCCGGCGATGTTCGCCTGCGAGGACAGCACGTCCATCGCCTGTGCCCGGGTGGTGCGCGGCAGCCACTCCATGGCGAATCCGGTGATGCCCTGGGCAGCATAGCGCTGGACGCCTTCGGCATCGAAAGGATTGAGCAGGCCGACCAGGATCGCGCCACGCTTCATCTGCGCCACCTCGTCTTCCATCGGGGCGCGCACTTTCAGGACGATATCGCTGTCGCGGTAGATGTCCGCGGCCGAACCGACGATGCGCGCACCGGCCTGGACGAACAGCTCGTCCGGCACCGCTGCCGTCACACCCGCCCCGCTCTGCACGAGCACCGTATGATGGCCGGCGGCTGCCAGTTTCTTCACTGTTTCCGGCGTGGCGGCAACGCGTGTTTCACCCGGCCGCGCTTCGGCCGGAATCCCGATTTGCACTTTGCAAGTCTCCCTTGTACCCCATGCCGCCGGCAGCGGGCGGCATGGATCGAGCGAATGGTTCGGTTCGGTCTTGGAGCCGATGGCCGAAAGGTGCGCGTTCGACGTAGCCGCGCATTATAGGAAACCTGCGCGGCGCGGACCAGGCCGGCGGCTATAATCGAGCGTCTCATGCCTGTCATCCGTCCTCTGTCCGACCTGCTCATCGACCAGATCGCTGCCGGCGCGGTGGTCGAACGGCCGGCTTCGGCGCTCAAGGAGGTGCTGGAGAACAGCGTGGACGCAGGTGCGCGCGCCATTCAGGTGGACTTGGAAGCGGGCGGCACGCGGCTGGTGCGCGTGGTCGACGACGGCGCCGGCATCGGTCACGATCAGCTCACGCTGGCGCTCTCCCGCCATGCCACCAGCAAGATTGGTTCGCTGGAAGATCTCGAGCGGGTGGCGACCCTGGGCTTTCGGGGAGAGGCGCTGGCCAGCATCGCGGCGGTCTCCCATCTCACGCTCACCAGCCGGCCAGCGGGGCAGCAGCATGCCTGGCGCATCGAGGCCCATGGCGGCACCCCGGGCGCACCCGAGCCCGCGTCAGGGACGTTCGGTACCAGCATGGAAGTACGCGACCTGTATTTCAATACACCGGCACGCCGCAAGTTCCTGCGTACCGAGGGCACCGAGTTCGGCCACTGCGACGAGGTGATGCGCCGCCTCGCATTGGCACGCCCCGACCTGGCCTTCACGTTCACCCACAACGGCCGCGCCCTGCTGCGGCTGCGTCCGCAGCCGATCGGCGAGCGCCTGCGCGCAGTCCTCGGCGACGATGCCGCCGACGCGCTTCTGGAAACGGACGAAGGCACCTCTGCCGCGCGCCTGTCCGGTCTGATCGCATCCCCGACCTTCAGCCGCGCCAGCCGCGACTGTCAGTATCTGTTCGTCAACGGCCGCTTCGTGCGCGACAAGCTGGTGTCGCATGCCATTCGCCAGGCCTACCAGGACGTGCTGCATCACGATCG
>JAHCKU010000547.1 GCA_026125625.1 Burkholderiales bacterium
GGACGGCGGATACGCGCAGCGCATGCCGGCGCGAGAGCGTCACCAGGATGTCGAGCAAGACCGCCGAATCCACCCCGCCGCTGAAGCCGACGCAGATCTTCGCCTCGAGCAGGCCGAGATGCTCCAGCACCTGGGCCACGTGCGCCTCGAGCGCCTGCGGAGTCATCGGTGCACTCATGCGCGGGCACCGGACGTGCGCACACCTGGCACACGCGTCAGCGCTCGGCGACCTCCTTGAACTTGCCGTAGCCCATCAGGCGCGTAAAGCGCGCCTCCAGCAACGCGTCCAGCGACTTCTCCTGCACCTGGCCCAGCGCTTCCTGCAAAGCGCGGCGCAAGGTCTGGAACACGGCGGCATGATCGCGGTGCGCGCCGCCGAGCGGCTCGCTCACCACCTTGTCGATCAGGCCCAGCGTTTTCAGACGGGAGGCCGTGATGCCCAGGCCTTCGGCTGCCTCGGGAGCCTTTTCCGCGCTTTTCCACAGGATCGAAGCACACCCCTCCGGAGAGATCACCGAATAGGTGGCGTACTGCAGCATGAGCACGACGTCGCCCACGGCGATCGCCAATGCGCCGCCCGAACCACCCTCGCCGATGATGGTAACGATGATGGGTACTCGCAGCTCCGCCATCACGTAGAGATTGCGCCCGATCGCCTCCGACTGGCCACGCTCCTCGGCGCCCACGCCCGGATAGGCGCCCGGGGTGTCGACGAAGGTCATGACCGGGATGCCGAACTTCTCGGCCAGGCGCATCAGCCGCAACGCTTTGCGGTAGCCCTCCGGGCGCGGCATGCCGAAGTTACGGAACAGCTTGTCCTTGGTGTCGCGGCCCTTCTGGTGGCCGATCACCATCACGCTCTGACCGGCGAAGCGCGCAAGTCCGCCGACGATGGAAGCATCGTCGGCAAAGCTGCGATCGCCGTGCAGTTCCTGAAAGTCGGTGAAGATGTTCTGGATGTAGTCGAGGGAGTACGGCCGCTGCGGATGGCGCGCCACCTGCGAAATCTGCCAGGGCGAAAGCTTGCCGTAGATCTCCTTGGTGAGGCTGTTGCTCTTCTTCTGCAGGCGGTTGATCTCCTCCGAAATGTCGAGGGCAGAATCCTCCTGTACGTAGCGCAACTCATCGATCTTGGCCTCGAGCTCCGCGATCGGCTGCTCGAATTCCAGGAACATCGTCTTCATGCGCGAGCCCTATCTCCCATAGTTCTTGTTCAGGTAGTCGACGATGGCCGGTACGTCCTCGGCGCGGATCGGTGCACCCATTATCTTGATCATCTTCGTCACCGATGCCTCCCAGCCTTTGCGATCGAGAAAGGGCGAATTCATCGGAATATAGTCGAGGCTGTGGCACATGCTGCAGCTGGCCTCGACCACGGAACGGCCGGTGCCGTCCCTCAACCGTACGTCGCCTTCGTCTGCACCCGCCGCGCCTGCCAGCAAAACCAACGCCATGGTCCAGGTTCTCATCGGTATCTCCTAGGCCACCTGAACCGCCACCCGGTGCATCACGTTGTGGTGGTAGCCGGCAGGATTGACGATCAGCTCGTGTGTCTGGCTGACCCCCAGGCGATTGGTGGCGCGGGCCATGATCTGGTACCGCCCGCTGCGTGCCGATGGAATCACGAAGCGCCAATGGCGCCAGGCGAAACGGCCGAGATCCTCACCGAGGTCGGCCGCACGCCAGGTACGCCCGTTGTCCAGCGATACGTCCACCGCAACGATACCGGCACCACCATCCCATGCCACGCCGCGCACCTCCACGGTCTGGCCGGTGTGCAGATGCGCCCCGTCTTCCGGTGCCAGAATCAGGGAGTTGACCACCATCTCGGTGATCGGTGTATTGCTTGTGGTTTCCTGGGTGAGGAAGCGGTCGA
>JAHCKU010000548.1 GCA_026125625.1 Burkholderiales bacterium
TACGTTTTTCAACAGCCTGCTAAGGCTGTAAAGGGGCCCGCTCAGTCGCGGAAATTCTGATATTGCAGCGGATATTCGGTGATCGACTTGCGCACCAGCGCGATCGCCTCCTGCAGGACGTCTTTCTTGGCGCCGGTCACGCGTACTGCGTCGCCGTGGATGCCCGCCTGCACCTTGAGCCTGGCATCCTTGATCAGCTTGATGATCTTCTTGCCCAGTTCCTGATCGACGCCGGTGCGCACGGTGATGGCCTGCTTGACCTTGTCGCCGCCGATCTTCTCGATGCTGCCTTTCTGCAGGCTGCGCACGTCCACGCTGCGCTTGGCCATCTTGGCTATGAGAACGTCGTATACCTGACCCAGCTTGAATTCGTCATCGGCGTACAACGTCAGTTCGGTGTCTGCCTGTTCGACGCGTGCCTGCGAGCCTTTGAAATCGAAGCGCGTCGATATCTCCTTGTTGGCCTGATCGACCGAGTTCTTCAACTCGACCTTGTTGACTTCGGAGACGATGTCGAAGCTCGGCATGGCTCCTCCTCAACGGGGATTCAGAGGCAGGGTGAAGCAGTTGAGCGGCAAACCGGTGCAGTCATCGAATTCGGCCGCGGCCTCGATGGCGTGGCAGGCCAGCGCCCGGGCGTCACGGCCGGGATCCTCGTAGCTCGAGTAAAGGGCGCCGAGTGCGTAGTCGCTGCCCGTTCCATACGCGTAGAAGCGTGAGAATTCCTGCACCGTGCGATGGCCGGACACACCGAAGATGCCGTTGGGATTGGCGATGAGCACGTCCAGGCGCGAGGATTCGAGCGCGTCCTCCTTGTCCTCCTCGGGGAGCACGAAGTAGCGCTCCTTCAACGCCACATGCAGGCGGTTCCAGGTGCGGAATATCTCCGCAGCCGTGCCCAGCCGTGCCTCGTTCCCGTTGGCGCTGAAGTAGTCGCTGAGGATGAGTTTGAACGTGGCCGAGCCGGTGACGGCGAGATAGTTGTCGCCGACCCGCAGGATCTTTTCGTGGTTGGCAATGTAAGTCGCGCTCTCCTTCGCGGAGCCCCATTTGGTGAGGGTATCCGAGGCGATGGCGGCGATGCCGTTCTTCTTGACGACTGCGATGGTGGTCATGCCGGCTGCACTGTCGTTGCGTTCCGCAATTCCGCACGTGCGACACCCGTGGCGCTCACTTGCGCCCCAGCTTGGAGGCGATGCGCATGCGCAGCGCATTGAGCCGGATGAAGCCCTCGGCATCCTTCTGGTTGTAGGCGCCGCGATCGTCCTCGAAGGTGGCGATGGAAGTGTCGAACAGCGAATCACTGCTGGAGGAGCGGCCCGCCACTATCACATTGCCCTTGTACAACTTCACCCGGACATTGCCGTTGACGTTCACCTGCGAGGCATCGATCATCTGCTGCAGCATGCGCCGCTCGGGGCTCCACCAGTAGCCGTTGTAGATCAGGGAGGCGTAGCGCGGCATCAGCTCGTCCTTCAGATGCGCGACTTCGCGGTCGAGCGTGATCGACTCGATCGCCCGATGTGCCTTGAGCATGATGGTGCCGCCGGGCGTCTCGTAGCAGCCGCGCGACTTCATGCCGACGTAGCGGTTCTCGACCAGATCCAGGCGCCCGATGCCGTGCTTGCCGCCCAGCTCGTTGAGCCTGGTCAGCACCTGGGCTGGAGTCAGGCGCTGGCCGTCGAGCGCCACGATGTCACCGCCGCTGTAGGTGAGTTCCAGATACTGTGCCTTGTCCGGCGCGCGCTCGGGTGAAACGCTCCAGCGCCACATGTCTTCTTCCGGCTCCTGCGCAGGGTCTTCCAGCGCACGTCCTTCATAGGAGATGTGGAGCAGATTGGCGTCCATGCTGTACGGACTTCCA
>JAHCKU010000549.1 GCA_026125625.1 Burkholderiales bacterium
CGCAGCGAGCCGGATCGAGGTACCACCTTCACCGTCCTGCTGCCGCGCCAGACCAGGGTTGCACTCGGCGGCACTTGAGCGACTTCAAGGAGAGGGATAGTGGCGATAACCGACTTCGGCCCAGGTCTGTATCCCCAGGTCCCGCTGCTCGTTCCCGACCGGGCACGCATCCTTCTGGTAGATGACGAGCAGCGCATCCGGGAAGCGGTGATGGAGCTGATCACCAAGCCCGGGCGCGAGGTGCTCACCTGCGGCACCGGACAGGAAGCCCTGCAGCTGCTGGCCACGCAGTCGATCGACCTCGCACTGCTGGATATCCGGCTGCCGGACATGACCGGCCTCGACATCATGGAACGCATGCAGCAGGACGGCCTGGCGGTGCGCGTGATCGTGGTCAGCGCAGACGATCAGGTCGACTCGGCGATCTCGGCGCTGCGCTACGGTGCCTACGAGTACGTGCGCAAACCGTTCGAGCCGGCGGCCCTGCGCCGCACCGTGGACAACGCGCTCGAGCAGCTGCGGCTGCAGCGCGAGAACACCGGCATCCGCAGCCGCCTCGAGCAGTCCGAGCGTCTGCATCGCTATCTCATCGATCAATCGCCCGATCTCATCTACACGCTGGATCAGGTCGGACGCTTCACCTTCGTCAACCAGCGCTTCAACCGCCTGCTCGGGTTCACTCGCGAGGAGCTGATCGGCAACCACTACTCGGCGATCGTGCATCGCGACGACGTCAAGCGCGCCGAGTACGCGTTCAACGAGCGCCGCACCGGACAACGTGCCTGCAGCAACGTGGAGCTGCGCGTGCGCCGCCGCGGCGGCGACGGCACGCCGTGCACCATCGTGCTCAGCGCGGTCGGTCTGTATACACCGGGCGCGAAGGACGCCACCGACAAGAGCGCGGCAGACAAGCCCGCGGACGGGAGATCCGGATTCATCGGCACTTACGGCGTGGGACGCGACATCTCCGATCGCAAGCGCGCGGAAGAACTGGTGAGCTATCACGCCTACTACGACGTGCTCACCGGACTGCCCAACCGCACGCTGTTCCGAGATCGCCTGCGCCAGGCCATCGCACAGGCGCGCCGTCACCGTACGCGCCTGGCGGTGATGTTCATCGACCTCGACCGTTTCAAGCTGATCAACGACACCTATGGCCACGTGCGCGGAGACCTGTTCCTGCAGCAGGTGGCAGGACGCCTGCGTCGGCAGTTGCGCAGCAGCGATACCTTGTGCCGCCTGGGCGGCGACGAGTTCACCGTGCTGGTGCCCGATCTGCGCAGCGTCGACGATGCCGCGCAGAAGGCGCAGCAGTTCCTGGACGCGCTGCGGCGCCCGTTCATCGTGGAGAACGACGAGCTGAGCGCGACTGCCAGCATCGGCCTGTCGGTGTTCCCCGATCACGGCGCCAACGAGGACGAGCTGATCCGCAACGCGGATCTGGCCATGTACCAGGTGAAGCGGCGCGGCAAGGACGGCGTCGGCGTGTTCGCCAAGGAGATGAGCAGCCCCTACAGCGAGAAGATCAACCTCGAAGGCGAGCTGCGGCGCGCCCTGCAGCGCCAGGAATTACAAGTGCATTATCAGCCCATCCACGAAGTGAGCAAGGGCGTGGTGGAGTGCGTCGAGGCCCTGGTGCGCTGGACCCATCCCAAACTGGGCCAGCTCGATCCTGCGCGCTTCATCTACATCGCCGAGGAAACCGGCCTGATCTCGGCGCTGAGCGATCGCGTGCTCGACTGTGCCTGCGCGCAGCTCAAGCAATGGCGTCTGGAAGGTTTCGCCGACGTGCACGTGGCGGTGAACGTCTCGCCGCGCGACTTCGAGCGCAGCGATTTCGCCGATCGCGTGG
>JAHCKU010000055.1 GCA_026125625.1 Burkholderiales bacterium
TTTTTGCCGAGGGGATGCCGGCCTCGCTGGCGGAGTGGAACCTGGTGTACGTGGCCGATGGTCGCCTGCGGCTGAATGATCGCGTGGAGCCTTATGACCTGACCACGCCACTGTTTACCGACTACGCGCACAAGCTGCGCACGGTGTGGATGCCGGCCGGGAGCGCTGCGCGCTACGAACCGCAGGCCGCGTTCGACTTCCCCGTCGGCACGATCCTCAGCAAGACGTTCTACTATCCGCGCGGCAGTGGCGACGTGGTCCTGCGCAGCGACGACGATGGGCATGCGCTGCGGGACGGCGGCCTGGCGCTGGAGGGGGTGCGCCTGGTCGAGACGCGCCTGCTGGTGAAGCGCGAGGATGGCTGGATCGCGCTTCCCTACGTGTGGAACGCCGCGCAGACCGAGGCGCGGCTGCAGCGTGGCGGCGCGCTGGTGTCGATGCGCCTGCGCGATGCCGACGGCGGCGAGACCGCGCTGGACTACGAGGTGCCGGACCAGAACCAGTGCGCCGGCTGCCACGGCGTCGACCTGAAGGCGCGCACGATTTCGCCGATCGGCCCGAAGGCGCGCCACCTCGACCACGAGCTGACCTACGCCGACGGCCGCAGGGACAACCAGCTCGCGCACTGGGTCGCGGCCGGCTACCTCGACGGGCTGCCGGGCGATGCCGGCGCGAGGGCGCGCGACGTGGCCTGGAACGATCCGGCGGAGCCGCTCGACGCCCGTGCCCGCGCCTACCTCGACATCAACTGCGGGCACTGCCACAGCCCCGTCGGCGCGGCCAAGACTTCGGGCATGTGGCTCGATGCGGCGACCACCGAGCCGCTGCGCCTGGGCCGCTGCAAGTTGCCGATCGCCGCGGGCAGGGGCACCGGCGGGCATGACTACGGGATCGCGCCGGGCGAGCCCGATGCGTCGATCCTCACCTATCGCATGCTCAGCACGGATCCGTCGGTGATGATGCCGGAACTGGGCCGCAGCCTCGTCCACGAGGAAGGCGTGGCCCTGATCCGCGACTGGATCGCGGCGATGGATCGATACGATTGCGGTGGCTGAGTCCGCACCGGACGACACAACGACAACGCCTGACACCACGGGAGAGGGAAGCGTGACGATGACACCGGACAGATTGGCGATCGGCTTGCGGCGGGCGCTGTGGGGATCAGCGCTGGTGGCGATGGCGGCGTCGGCGCAGGCGCAGGACGCGGTGCCGGCCGCCGCGGAAGCGACCGAGCTGGATCGCATCGTGGTCACCGCGCAGAGCCGCGAGCAGGAACTGCAGGACGTGCCGATCGCGCTGCAGGTGGTTGGCGAGGACGTGCTCGAGCAGACCGCGGCCAACGGCATCGGCGACATCGACATGTTCGTGCCCGGCCTGGTGGTCAGCGACAGCCAGCCGACCCAGGCCAGCTTCAAGCTGCGTGGCCTGAGCACAGGTGACTTCGGCATCGGCACCGACCCCACCGTGGGCGTCTACATCGACGGCGTCTACGCGGGCCGGGGCGGCGGCACCACGCTGCCGTTCCTCGACGTGGAGCGGATCGAGGTGCTCAAGGGCCCGCAGGGCACGCTGTTCGGGCGCAATACGGCCGCCGGCGCGGTGTCGATCATCACCCGGCGGCCATCGTCAGCCTTGGAGGGGCGCGCCCGCGTGCGCGCCGGCAACCACGGGCGGCAGCAGGTCGACGGCATGCTCAACGTGCCGATGGGCGAGGCGCTGGCGCTGCGCATCAATGCCCTGCACAACAGCACCGACGGCTGGCTGCGCGACGCCGACAGTGGCCGGCCGCTTGACGACGGCGAGAACCAGGCGCTGCGCGCCGCGCTGCGCTGGGACGCGGGCGAGCGCACGCAGGTGCTGCTGAGCCTGGATCACGAGAAGCTCGACCAGCGCTCGCGCCCGGTGATCGGCATCGTCGACCTGCCGCCGCCGCCCGGCCTGCCGGCGTTCCCCGCCGACCCCGACCGCTACCGCAACCCGTTCGACATGCCCGCCGTGACCGACGTCGTGGGCAACGACGAGACCCGCGACTTCAACGGCGCCACCTTGCTGGTCGAGCACGATTTCGACTGGGGCCGGCTCACCGCCACCACCGCCTGGCGCAGCTTCGACAGCCTCAATCGCGCCGAGGAGGACGGCACCAACCGCCGCGACCTCTACATCGACACGGCCAACGTCGAGGACAACACCACCTGGTACCAGGAGTTCCGGTTCAGCGGCAGCAACGACCGCATCGACTGGGTGGCCGGGGCCAGCTGGTTCAAGGAGGACGCCCGGCAGTCGAGTGTCGTCAGCCTGTACAGCGACAGCGTCGACACCGCCGCAAGCTATGTGTTCGGCATGCCGGTGTTCAGCCTGCTCCAGGGCGCGGCGGACCTCCACGGCGTGCCGGTCAGCCTGTTCGGCCATCCGTGGGTGGAGTCGTACGACAATACCCTGGACGCCAAGGCCTACGCCGCGTTCGGCGACGTGATCTGGCACGTCAACGACCGCCTCAACCTCACCTTCGGCCTGCGCTACACGCGCGACGAGAAGACCTTCACCTGGTTCAACGACTACCACGACGCTGCCGGCCTGCAGCATGCGCTGCAGGTGCTGGAGGATGTAGGCATCCTCGCCGTCCTGGGCCTGGACGCGGCCTACTTCGCGGGGCTCGACCTCGCCTTCCAGGACCCGGTGTCGATGGCCGGCAAGGGCGTGCTCCGCACCGCGCGCAATCGCTGGAGCGACTGGAGCCCGCGCTTCGTCGTCGACTACCACGTCTCCGACGACACCATGGTCTTCGCCTCGCTGGCCAAGGGCTACAAGGCCGGTGGCTACAACGCGTTCTCGCCGGGCGCGCACTTCGACAACGAGGAAGTCTGGAACCTCGAGGTCGGGATCAAGCGCAACCTCGTCAACGAGCGCGTGCAGTTCGAGGCCTCCGCGTTCCGCTACGCCTACGACAACCGCCAGGCGATCTGGCTCGATACCAGCACCGAGGTGCCGCGCTACGTGACCAACGTCAGCGATCTCACGGCCTGGGGCCTGGAGTTCAGCGCTCGCTGGCAGCCCACCGCCGCCTTCAGCGCCGACCTCAACGCGGGCTGGATCGACTCGACCTACGACGACTACGTCACCCCGCAGGGCGACGACCTCGGCGGGCAGGCGACGGGCGAGCCGTACTTCTCGTTCTCCGCGGGCGCCAGCTACCTGCTGGACCTCGCCGATGCCGGCAGCCTGCGGCTGTCGCTGCGCCATGCCTACCGCGGCGCCAACCGCTGCAACCGCAGCTCGGCTTCGCAGGGCAACTGTGGCCGCTACGCCGCCTTCACCATCGGCGAGGAGCGCAACCGCACCGACGTTCACCTGCAGTGGCGTTCGCCGCAGGACGCGTGGCGCGTGGCCGCCTATGCCAACAACCTGTTCGACAATCGTTACGTCAACGGCTTGGCGCAGTACGGCACGACGGTGTTCGGGACTGTCGGCGCGCACGTGTCGGAGCCGCGGTTCTACGGCATGGAGGTCGAGTACCGCTTCTGACGGACTGGCGCGCGCCGCGCGCTGCCGGCATCCTTGTGCGATGCCGGCAGCACCTGATCGCGACCCGAATGGATTCGACCGGGCCATCGCCGCGCTCGCGGGCGTGGGGCCGAAGGTGCGTGGAAAGCTGGCCGCGCGCGGCCTGCTGACGCTCCAGGACCTGTGGCTGCACTTGCCGCGGCAGTACGAGGACCGCACCCGGATCACGCCGATCCGGCAGCTGCAGCCCGGCACGGCGGCCCAGGTGGAGGGGCGGGTGGCGGCCGTCGAGCGCGGCTTCCGCTACCGGCCGATGCTGCGCGTGGCGATCGATGACGATTCGCGCGCGACCCTGGTGCTGCGCTTCTTCCACTTCCGCCCGCAGCAGGTCAACCAGTTCCGCACCGGTGCGCGCGTGCGCGCCTACGGCACGCCGAGGCCGGGGCAGCACGGGCTGGAGATCGTGCATCCGAGCTATCGCGTGCTCGGCGACGGCGAGGGCGGCGAGCTGGGCGATGCACTCGACCCGGTCTATCCGGCGATCGAGGGCATCGGCCCGGCAAGCCTGCGCAAGCTGGTGGCGCAGGCGCTGGACCATCTGCCCGACGCGGCGACGCTGGAGCTGCTGCCGGGCGGGTTCCTCGCGCAGCGCGGCCTGCCCTCGCTGCGCGAGGCGCTGCTCACCCTGCACCGGCCGCCGCGCGATGCCGACGTCGCCGCGCTGCTCGCCGGCACCCACCCGGCGCAGCGGCGGCTGGCGCTGGAGGAGCTGCTGGCCCACCACCTCAGCCTGCGTCGCCAGCGCATCGCGCTGCAGGCGCACGCCGCGCCGGCGCTCGCGGACGACGGCGGGCGCGTCGGGGCGCTGCTGGCATCGCTGCCGTTCGCGCTCACCGACGCGCAGCGCCGCGTGTTCGGGCAGATCCGCGACGACCTCGCCAGGTCTTCGCCGATGCTGCGCCTGGTGCAGGGCGACGTCGGCAGCGGCAAGACCGTGGTCGCCGCGCTGGCGGCGCTGCAGGCGGTGGAGAGCGGCTATCAGGTCGCGGTCATGGCACCCACCGAGATCCTGGCCGAACAGCACTACATCAAGCTCTGCGCCTGGCTCGAGCCGCTGGGCGTGTGCGTGGTCTGGCTGAGCGGGAGCCTGTCACGCAAGGACAAGCGCGCCGCGATCGAGCGCGTCGAGTCGGGGCAGGCGCAGGTGGCGGTCGGCACCCATGCCCTGTTCCAGGACCAGGTCGCGTTCCAGCGCCTGGCGCTGGCCATCGTCGACGAGCAGCATCGCTTCGGCGTGCATCAGCGTCTGGCGCTGCGGCTCAAGGGCACGCAGGCCGACGGTGCGCTGCAGCCGCATCAGCTGATGATGAGTGCCACGCCCATCCCGCGCACCCTGGCCATGACCTACTACGCCGACCTCGACGTGTCGGTGATCGACGAGCTGCCGCCCGGGCGCACGCCGGTGCTCACCAAGCTGGTGTCGGAAGCGCGCCGCGACGAGGTCATCGCGCGCGTGCGCGACGCCTGCGCTGAGGGCCGGCAGGCGTACTGGGTGTGTCCCCTGATCGAAGAGTCGGAGGTGCTGCAGCTGCAGACCGCCATGGACACTTACGAATCGTTGCATGCCACCTTTCCGGACTTGAAGGTCGGCCTGGTGCACGGACGTCTGTCCCCTGCAGACAAGAGCGCGGTGATGGCGCAGTTCGGCGCGGGTGCATTGCAGCTGCTGGTGGCGACCACGGTGATCGAAGTGGGTGTGGACGTGCCCAATGCCTCGCTGATGGTGATCGAGCATGCCGAGCGCATGGGCCTGTCGCAGATGCATCAGCTGCGCGGGCGCGTGGGCCGCGGTACCGCCTCCAGCGTGTGCATCCTGCTGTACCAGAATCCGCTGTCCGAGAACGCGCGGGAGCGCCTGCGCATCATGTACGAGCACAGCGACGGCCTGCGAGATCGCGCGCAGGTTCTGCGCATCCGCGGTCAGGTGAACTGCTCGGCGCGGCGAAGCGAGATTACGCGATGCTGCGCTTCGCCGATCTGGAGGCCGACCTCGATCTGCTCGAGGCGGCGCGTGACGCCGCCGAGCGACTGCTGCGACCATCGCAGGTGGCGCGAGGCGCATCTCGAGCGCCGGATGGGGCCGCCAGGACTACCTGCGGGTTTAGGCAGCACGCAGTACCCGGCAGTAGTTCTGCAACAGACTGCTAGCGCGCTGGTTGCGGACCGCGCTATCATCCAGCAATTTACACTTTGTTCGAACCCTGAAAACCGGTTCTGGCCCCGAGGTGGGCGCTTGCGCGCCGGCGGCCGCACCGTCAACACCACGTGCCTCTTCTTCATCTCGTTCTTGCCGTAGTCGTGTTCTGGCTCGCGCTCGGCCTGTTCGGCCTGGCAGCGCCTGTGGAACGCGGTCGCCACGCGCGCCTGTTTTTTTCGCTGAGCGCGATCGGTGGCGTGGTGCTCACTGTCGTGGGCCTGGCTGGCCTGGGCAACTGGCCGCAGGCAATGGTGCTGGGACTGGGCCTGCCGGATCTGCCGTTCCACGTGCGCGTCGATCCGCTGTCGTCGTTCTTCATCCTGCTGCTCGGTGTGGCCAGTGCCGCCGTGTCGGTGTTCTCGGCCGGCTACTTCGAGCGCGGCGGCGGCGGAGACATCCGCCTCGTCTGCCTGCAGTACCACGTCTTCCTCGCCTCGATGGTCATGGTACTGGTGGCCGACGACGCCTACCTGTTCATGGTGGCATGGGAATCGATGGCATTGGCATCGTACTTCCTGGTGATCACCGACCACCGCGTCGCCGAGATCCGGCGGGCCGGCTTCATCTATCTGGTGGTCGCGCATCTGGGGGCGATCGCCATCCTGCTCGCATTCGGCGTGCTCCAGCTCGGACAGTGGACTTATACCTTCGATGCCATGCGCAACGCGCCGTTGAGCACTGGATGGGGAGCGGTCGCCTTCCTGCTCGCGTTGATCGGCTTCGGTGCCAAGGCGGGCTTTCTTCCCCTGCACATATGGCTGCCGGAGGCGCATCCGGCCGCACCCTCGCCGGTGTCTGCGCTCATGAGCGGAGTGATGCTGAAAACCGCGGTGTACGGCCTGCTGCGGGTGAGCTTCGACCTGCTGCAGGTGCAGGTGTGGTGGTGGGGGGTGCTGGCGTTGGCGGTGGGCCTGGCGACCGCCTTCTACGGCGCCGTGTTCGCCGCGGTGCAGACCGACATGAAGCGTCTGCTGGCCTACTCGTCGATCGAGAACATCGGCGTGATCCTGACCGGCGTCGGTCTGGCACTGGTGTTCCATGCCTATGCGATGAATCTGCTGGCCGCGGTGGCATTGGCGGCGACCTTGTATCACTGCCTCAACCATGCATTGTTCAAGACCCTGCTGTTCCTCGCCACCGGCGCGGTGATGCATGCCACCCGCCAGCGCAGTCTGGGCAAGCTGGGTGGGCTGATTGGACGCATGCCGTGGGTGGCGGCGCTGGCGCTGATCGGCACGCTGGCCATCGCCGGCCTGCCGCCGCTGAACGGCTTCGTCTCGGAGTGGCTGCTGTTCCAGTCCTTCCTGCTCAGCCCGGGCCTGCCCAACTCCTATCTGAACATGTTCATTCCGATCGGCACCGCGCTGCTGGCGCTGGTCGTGGCGTTGTCCGGCTACGTCATGGTCAAGTTCTTCGGTGTGGTGTTCCTCGGCTTGCCGCGCGAGGAAAGCCTGCGCGAGGCGCACGACGCCGGCATGGCGGAGCGCGTGGCGATGGGCTGGCTGGCGGCCTGGTGCGTGGTGCTCGGCCTGGTGCCGGTGCTGTTCCTGCGCGCCCTCGATCCGATCTTCCAGCTCATGGTCGGCGCCACCTTGCGCGACAGTCTGGACGCCTCGAGCTGGATGTTCGTGACCGCGGTGTCGCCCGAACAGGCGAGCTACAGCCCGATCGTGTTCCTGCTGGTGATCGTGGCCGTCATCGTTCTCGGCGGTCTCGGCCTGCGCCGCTGGTTCAGCGTGCAGCGGCGCCGTGCGCCGGCGTGGGACTGCGGCTTCGGCAAGCGCAACGCGCGCATGCAGGATACGGCCGAGGGCTACGGACAGCCGATCAAGCAGATCTTCCAGGTCTTCCTGCGCCTCGACCGTCACCACCCCAGCCCGTTCGATCCGCGTCCGCGCTATCACTCGCGCATCGAGGATCCGATCTGGGAGCGGCTGTACGTTCCGGTCGCGCGCCTCGTCGACCGGCTCTCCGCCCTGGTGGGCGTGGTGCAGCACGGACGCATCGCGGTCTATCTGGTGTACAGCTTCCTCACCCTGTTGCTGCTGCTGGCGCTGATCCTGTGAGCTTCTCGCACGTTCTGCTGCAACTGATCCAGGGGCTGCTGGCCGTGGCCCTGGCCCCACTCGTACTGGGCTGGGTGAACCAGTGCCGCGCCTGGCTGCAGAATCGCTCCGCACCGTCGCTGCTGCAGCCCTACCGCGTGCTGCTCAAGCTGCTGCGCAAGGAGATCGTGCTGGCGCACAACGCTTCCTGGCTGTTGCGTTGCGCGCCGTATGTGGTGTTCGCCTGCATGGTGCTGGCCGCGTGCATCGTACCGCTGGTGGCCACCGATCTGCCGTTCTCGCTGGCGGCCGACGTCATCGCACTGGTCGGACTGTTCGCGCTGGCAAGAGTGTTCATGGCGCTGGCTGCGATGGACGTGGGTACGGCCTTCGGCACGCTCGGTTCGCGCCGCGAGATGCTCATCGCCGCGCTGGCCGAGCCGGCGCTGCTGATGGTGTTCTTCACCCCCGCGCTGATCGGCCACTCGACCGCATTGCCCAACATCGTCGAAACGTTCACCACCGGCCCGCTGCAGCTCTATCCGAGCATGGCCTTCGCCGCGGTCGCCTTCATCATGGTGCTGCTGGCGGAGAACGCGCGCATCCCCGTGGACAATCCGTCCACGCACCTGGAGCTGACCATGGTGCACGAGGCCATGCTGCTCGAGTACTCGGGACGGCATCTGGCGCTGATGGACTGGGCGCACGCACTCAAGCTGATGGTGTACATGGCCATCGGCATCGCTTTGTTCCTGCCGTGGGGTATCGCGCGGCCGCACGACTGGCTCGGTGTGCCGCTGGCGTTGATCGCGATGGTGGTCAAGCTCATGGCCATCGGCGCCGGCCTGGCGCTGCTCGAGACGCTGGCCGCCAAGATGCGCATCTTCAAGGTGCCCGAATTCCTCGGCATGGCTTTCATGCTGGCCGTACTGGGCATGCTGATCCACTTCCTGGTGGAAGCATGAGCACCCCGCTGGTCGGCCAGATCATCAATCTGCTGGCGGCGGTGCTGCTGCTGATCGTCTTCGCGATGCTTGCGCAACGCCGGCTGCTGCGCCTGATCCATCTGTTCGCGCTGCAGGGGGCGGTGCTCACGCTCAACACGCTGGTGGTCGCCGTCACCTTGCATCAGAGCCACCTGTACTTCTCGGTGATCCTGAATCTGGTGCTGAAGGTGATCGTCCTGCCGTGGATCCTGATCCGCCTGGTCGATCGCCTCGACCTGCGCCGCGACGCGGAGTCGGTGGGCAATCTGCCGCTCATCATGCTGGTCGCGGTGGTGCTGGTGATCCTGTCGTTCAACGTTGCCCTGCCCATCTCCGAGCTGGCCGGCACCATGACCCGCGGCACGCTGGGCATTGCCATGGCGAGCGTGCTGATCTCCTTCCTCATGATGATCACGCGCCGCAAGGCGGTGGCCCAGGTGATCGGTTTCCTGTCCATGGAGAACGGCCTGTTCTTCGCCGCCACCAGCGCCACCTATGGCATGCCGATGGTGGTGGAACTGGGCATCGCGCTGGACGTGCTGGTGGCCACCTTCATCTTCGGCATTTTCTTCTTCCAGATCCGCGAGACCTTCGACAGCCTCGATATCCGCAACCTGGAGAATCTCAAGGACCGGGAATGACGGAGCTGCTGCTGGTCCTGTGCCTGCCGCTGATCGGCGCCTTCACCCTCGGCCTGCGCGGCGACCGCCCCTGGGCAGCCGAGGCGAATGCCTCGTTCAGCCTGCTCACCCTGCTCGCGGCCCTTGCCCTGACGGCGCGCGTGATGTCGCTGGGGCCGCAGGTCGTGCTCGCCGAGCTGTTCTTCGTCGACGCCTTCAACGTGTTCCTGGTGGCGCTGACCGCTTTCGTCGGTTTCACCACCTCGCTGTTCAGCCGCGTGTACATGCGCGTGGAGCAGGATCGCGGCCGCGTGACCGTCAGGCGCCTGCGCCTGTATCACGCCATGTACCAGATGTTCATGTTCACCATGTTCCTCGCGCTGCTGACCAACAACGTCGGCATTCTGTGGGTCGCGCTGGAGGCCGCCACCTTGGCGACCGTGCTGCTGGTGAGCCTGTATCGCACGCCGGAGAGCATCGAGGCGGCATGGAAGTACTTCATCCTGTGCGGCGTGGGCATTGCGCAGGCCCTGTTCGGCACCATCCTGCTCTACGTCGCGGCCGAGCGCGTGCTGGGCGCCGGCGGCTCGGCGCTGCTGTGGACCCATCTGTACGAAGTGAAGGATCAGCTCGAGCCGACCGTGCTGGGCATCGCCTTCGTCTTCCTGCTGGTGGGCTACGGCACCAAGGTGGGACTGGCGCCGCTGCACAACTGGCTGCCGGATGCGCACGCCGAAGGCCCCACGCCGATCTCTGCCGTACTCTCGGGGCTGCTGCTCAACGTCGCACTGTATGCGGTGGTGCGCAACAAGGTGCTGGTCGACGCGGCGGTCGGCAACCACCTCCCCGGCTATCTGATGATGGGATTCGGCCTGCTGTCGGTGCTGGTCGCGGCCTTCTTCCTGTACCGCCAGAAGGACGTGAAGCGGCTGTTCGCCTATTCCTCGATCGAGCACATGGGCATCGCCACCTTTGCATTCGGCATGGGCGGTCCGGTCGCCGCCTTCGGCGGACTGCTGCACATGACTGCGCATTCGCTCACCAAATCGGCCATCTTCTTCGCCGTCGGTCACGCCGTCCAGAAGACCGGAACACAGGTGATGAGCGATATCCGCGGCCTGATCCACCACAGTCCGGCGGTCGGCTGGGGGCTGATGATCGGCGGCATCGCCATCCTCGGCATCCCGCCCTTCGGCGTGTTCGCCAGCGAATTCATCATCCTCACCACCGCCATGCGCGACCATCCGTGGGCCGCGCCCGTTCTGCTGCTCGGCCTGGGCGTGGCGTTCGCCGCGATCTTCACGCGCCTGCAGGCGATGGTATTCGGCGATACCACCGCCAAGCGCCTGCCGCGTCCGCCCGCGTTGCTGCCGGTGTTCGTGCACCTGCTGCTGGTGCTGGTGCTGGGCTTGTACATCCCGCCTTACCTGGCCGCGTGGTATCGCCAGGCGGCTGCCATGATCGGTTAGAGCGAGAACGATGAAGATCGACATCCTCATCCCCGATTTCGAGCCGCTGCCCGGTGCCGTGACCGCCTGGCGCGCACAGGTGGATGCCGCCACCTGGCGCCTGACCGCGCACCAGGTGTGGGAGCAGGGCGGACGCCTGGTGGCCTTGTGGGGCAGCGACGCAGGCAAGAGCATGAGCGTGCACGTGACCTTGGTGTTCGCCAATCGACTGCTGTGGCTGAGCCTGCCGCTCGCAATCGAGCAGCCGGAGTATCCGGACCTGGGTGATCTGTTCCCCGCCGCCAACCGCATGCAGCGCGCGGCATTCGATCTGCTCGGCGTGCAGGCGCGCGGCGACCAGGACCAGCGCCGCTGGCTGCGTCACGGCGCGTGGCCGGTGAGCGAGTTTCCGCTACGCCGCAGCTTCGATGCAGCGCGCAGCTTCGAGCCGCTGCCGGACGAGTACGTCTTCGTGCAGGTGGAGGGCGAGGGCGTGCACGAGATCGCGGTGGGACCGGTGCACGCCGGCACCATCGAGCCTGGACACTTCCGCTTCTCGGTGGTGGGCGAGCGCGTCCTGCGCCTGGAGGAGCGGCTGGGCTATGTGCACAAGGGCATCGAGAAACGCTTCGAGTCGCTCTCGATGCACGACGGCTATCGTCTCGCCGGACGTATCAGCGGCGATTCCACCGTGGCCTACGCCTGGGCTTACGCCATGGCAGCGGAAGCCGCGGCCGGCGTCACGCCGCCGGCGCGCGCGCTGTGGTTGCGCGCGCTGTGGCTGGAGCGCGAACGCATCGCCAATCATCTCGGTGATCTCGGCTACATCGGCAACGATGCCGGCCTGGGTTTCGCCCTCGCGCAGT
>JAHCKU010000550.1 GCA_026125625.1 Burkholderiales bacterium
CGGCGAACCCGACCTCGACCCCGTCCACGCGGCGCTTGCCGTCCAGCACCACGACGCCGAGTACCGGATCGGTCATGCGCGCGTTGGTCTTCTCGTTGCGGAAGACCGCGGTCTGCACCTGGATGCCGTTGAACACGTCCCAGATGGCGCCGACCTCGTAGTTGACGTTCTTCTCCGGCTTGACCAGCTCGTTTGCCGCGTTCAGATTGGTGCCGGTACCCCCGTACACGCCCAGTTCGCCGGAGGGATTGTACGAGTTGCCATACGACACGTAGTACGACTGCGCCTGCGTGGGCTGGAAGATCAGCCCGGCGCGGCCGCTCACCATCTTGTCGTCACGGCTGAACTTGGTCGACGTGCCACCGGTCAGGGAGTTGGTGCGCGCCTCGGCATCGTAGTCCTCCCAGCGCAGGCCCAGCAGCGCCTTCCATTGCGGGGTGAACTCGATCTGATCCTGCACGTAGACCGAGATCGACTTCGCTTCGGCCAGCGCGTTGGCAGCAGGCGTCTTAGTGTAGCTGAGCGTGGTGGAGCTGTCCGGGAACAGCAGCGAAGTGCGCGTCGCGGGCGCCTGGACACCAGGCGTGACCGGATCGCCGTCGAAGTTGTAAGTGAGGCGGTCGAACTCCTCCTTGGTCAGCTCCAGGCCGGCCAGCAGGGTATGCTGGATGGCGCCGGTGCTCAGCTTCCAGGTCAGCTCGGTCTGGTTGATGAGCACGGTGTCGTCGTTGTCGCGTGCCTTGTTGTGTTTCTGATCCACCATCAGCAGCTGGCGCGGCGTGGCGGCGGTCACCACGTTGCCGTTGAGGTCGGTGCCGGACAGGGTGGCAATGGTGGCTTCCATATCGCGCTGATAGTTGGCCCAGCGCGTGACGTTACGGATGGAAAGCGCATCGTTGAAGCGATGGCGGATGTTCAGCGTCGCGATCTTGGTCTCGAGATCGGTGTTGTCGAGATTGTGCAGCCCGTAGAATTTCTCCATCGACACCGGCGGCATGGCGTAGTTGAACGCGGCGCCCAGCGTCGGCTGGCCGTAGTCGGTGACGTCCTCGGTCTTCAGGTAGAACAAGGAGAGCGTGATGTCGGTAGGTGTGCCGATGCCGAAGCGCAAGGTCGGCGCGATGCCGACTTTCTCCGATTCGACGTCGTCCTTGTAGAGGTCGGAATCCTCCACCATGGCGGCGATGGAGAGCGCGGTGGTCTGGCCGATGGGCAGATTCAGGTCGCCGGTGAGGCGCTTCTCGCCGTAGGTGCCGAGGCTCACACCCACTTCCTTCAGCGGCGTGAGGGTGGGCACCTTGGATACCTGATTGATCACTCCGCCGGTGCCGCCGCGCCCGAACATCAGCGCGGAAGGCCCCTTCATCACTTCCACCGATTGCAGGTTGAAGGTGTCGCGGTTGTATTCGCCCAGATCGCGCAGGCCATCGAGGAACAGGTCGCCGCCCGCGGGGAAGCCACGCAGGAACGGCAGTTGGGCTCCGGAGAAGCCGCCTTCGGGGGCACCCCAGGTGATGCCCGGAACGTTGCGCAGTGCATCGACCAGATTGGTGGCGTGCTGCGATTCGATCACGGACGCCGGCACCACGTTCACGAACTGCGGAATGTCGCGCAGCGGTGTTTCCGTGCGGGTGGCCGAGCTGGTGGTGTCGGTGCGGAATTCGCCGCCCAATCGCGAGCTTTGCACCTCGACCGGTGGTGTGGTCGTCTCCTCCGGCGTTTGACCGGTCGTGCCCGTGTCCTGGGCAGGAGAGATCGCAGGTGCGAGAAACACGGCAGCGAGCGCGGCCGCGATCGGTTTTGGCGCAAATGGCATGGCCAGACCCCCTTTAGTCAGTTGTTGTT
>JAHCKU010000551.1 GCA_026125625.1 Burkholderiales bacterium
GACGTTCGCGGAGAAGGCGCGCAAGCTGCTGGAGCGCGACAAGGTCGCGGCCATCTTCGGCTGCTACACCTCGGCTTCGCGCAAGGCGGTGCTGCCGGTGATGGAGCGCTACAAGGGCCTGCTGTACTACCCGACCTACTACGAAGGTCTGGAGCAGTCACCCAACATCATGTACACCGCCCAGGAAGGCACGCAATCCGCCATCGCCTCGCTCGACTGGCTGTACAAGAACAAGGGCAAGAGCTTCTACCTCATCGGCTCGGACTACATCTGGCCGCGGACGATGAACAAGATCGCCAATCTGCATGTGAAGAAGATCGGCGGCAAGATCGTCGGCGAAAGCTACTACCCCCTGGGATCGATCGAATTCGCTTCCGAGATCAACAAGATCAAGGCAGCCAAGCCCGAAGTCATCTGGAGCACGGTGGTCGGCGGCAGCAACGTGGCCTTCTACAAGCAGCTGCAGGCTGCCGGCATCAACGGCAAGAACCAGGCGTTGTGTGCGATGGCGGTGTCGGAGGAGGAAGCCTCCGGGATCGGCCCCGAGAATCTCGAGGGCTTCATGTCCTGCATGGGTTACTTCCAGAGCGTGAAGAACCCGGCCAACGAGAAGTTCGTGAAGGCCTTCAAGGCCAAGTACGGGGCCAATCGCGTGGTCGGCGACACCATGTCCTGCGGCTACACGTCGGTCTATCTGTGGAAGCTCGCGGTCGAGAAGGCCAAGAGCCTCGACGTGCCGAAGGTGGTCGAAGCTTCCTCCGACCTCGCGTTCGATGCGCCGGAAGGCCAGATCAAGTTCCACAAGAGCAATCACCATCTGTGGAAGCATGCGCGCATCGGTACCTTCCGCAGGGACGGTCAGATCGACATGATCTACGAATCACCCCTGATCGAGCCGAATCCATTTCCGAAGTTCTGACGGGCGTTGAGAAGCTGCTGCGCGAACCCGAGTCGGGCTCGCGCAGCGCTCGAATCCTCATGTGCTTCCCGCATACATTCCGGTTCCCGTGCGCTGGGCGAGCCCGGCCCGGTCCTGATCGCCACGCCGTGCGGGCGCCTGCCTGGTGGCATGGCAATCCTTCTCTTATGCCGACTACGAGATGACGGCTGAGATCTTTGCAATGCAGGCTTTCAACGGCCTGAGCCTGTTCACCATCCTGGTGCTGATGGCGCTCGGACTGGCGATCGTCTTCGGCCTGATGGGCGTGATCAACATGGCCCACGGCGAGCTGATGGCGCTGGGCGCATACATGACTTATGCGACCTCGCTGTTCTTCGAGCGCTTCGCCCCTGGCTTGACGGACGTGTATTTCCTGATCGGGATCGTGGTCGCCTTCTGCGTGACGTTCGCCTTCGGCTTCGTCCTCGAACGCGGCTTCATCCGCTTTCTCTACAAGCGGCCGCTGGACACCATGCTCGCCACCTGGGGCCTGAGCCTGATTCTGCAGCAGGTGTTCCGCCACGTGTTCGGCCCCAAGGAAGTGGGCGTGCCGACGGTGTCCTGGCTGCAAGGTGCATGGCAGCCGTCCTTCATGCCGGGTGCATCGTTTCCGCTCAGCCGTATCTTCATCGTCTTTCTCGCCCTGGCAGTCGGGGCGGCAGTCTGGTACCTGCTGTTCAAGACGCGCTGGGGCCTGCGCATTCGCGCCGTCACCCAGAACCGCGCGATGAGCGGTGCGGCCGGCATCAACACCGAGCGCGTCGACGCGCTGACCTTCGCGCTCGGCTGCGGCCTGGCCGGTATCGCCGGCAGCTCGTTCACCATGCTCGCGTCCACCGGTCCGGTCACCGGCCAGCAGTACATCGTCGACACCTTCCTCGTGGTGGTGTTCGGCGGCGTGGA
>JAHCKU010000552.1 GCA_026125625.1 Burkholderiales bacterium
TCTCGGCACAGACGTTCCTGGTCAGCGCCAACTCCACACCCACTCAGTATTCCGGGGCGGGCTGCAGTCCATGGTTTTTCAGCACGTCGTGGCAGAACGATGGCGCACACGAGGCCGCCGGCAAGTTCGTCAACGACAAGGGTTACGACGGCGTGGTTCTGATCGCGCCCAACTATCCTGCCGGCAAGGATGCGCTGACCGGATTCAAGCGCTTCTACAAAGGCGCGGTGATCGACGAGATCTACACCAGGCTCGGGCAGCTCGACTATGCCGCCGAGCTGGCGCAGGTGCGCGCTGCCAGGCCGCAGGCGGTGTACATCTTCCTGCCGGGCGGCATGGGCGTGAATTTCATCAAGCAGTACGTCGCTGCCGGCCTGAACCGCAGCATGGTGCTGGTCGGCCCCGGCTTCTCCGCCGACGAGGACGTGATCAGGGCGGTGGGCGAGCCGATGGCAGGCATGTTCAATACCTCGCAGTGGGCGCACGATCTCGACAACGCGCAGAACAAACGCTTCGTCGCGGACTTTCGAAAACAGTACGAGCGCACGCCGACGCTGTATGCCTCGCAAGGCTACGATGCCGCGCAGCTGATCGACGCCGCAGTGCGTGACGTGAAGGGCAGGATCGAGGACAAGGCCGCCCTGCGCAAGGCGCTGGAGGCAGCGAACTTCGAGTCCGTGCGCGGAGCGTTCAAGTTCAACGTCAACCACGTGCCGGTGCAGACCTTCTACCTGCGGCAGGTGGTGAAGGGAGCCGACGGTAAGCTGACCAACAAGCTGGTGTCGCCGGTGTTGCAGGCACATGCGGATGCCTACGCGCATGCCTGCAAGATGAAGTGAGGGAACGGGAAGAAAGCCCCGCGCGGTAGTTCGACACCCCGATCCCCAGGCGTCCAGAGCCAAAGCCATGGATCTCATCCTCCTGCTCGAGCAAGGCCTGAACGGACTGCAGTTCGGGCTCATGCTGTTCCTGCTCGCAGCCGGGTTGACGCTGGTGTTCGGAATCATGGACATGATCAACCTGGCGCACGGCTCGCTGTACATGATCGGCGCCTACCTGGCAGCGCTGCTGCTGGGCTACACTGGATCGTTTCTGCTGGCGGTGGGCGGAGCGCTGCTGGGCACCGCCGCGCTGGGCATGCTGCTGGAAGTGAGCGTGCTGCGCCGGCTCTATCAGCGCGATCACCTGTCCCAGGTGCTGGCGACGTTCGCGTTGCTGCTGATCGCCAATGAAGCCATGCGCATCCTGTTCGGGCCACAGGCGCTGGCGCTCAATCCGCCGCAAGCCCTGTCCGGGCCGGTGCAACTGCTGCCCGGCTTCGCCTACCCCGCCTATCGTCTGGTGATCATCGCCGTCGGCCTGGCCGTGGCGCTGTCGTTGTATCTGCTCGTGGCGAAGACGCGCGTGGGCACGCTGGTGCGCGCCGGTGCATCCAATCGCGAGATGGCACTGGCCATGGGCGTGGACGTCAAGCGCCTGTTCACCCTGGTGTTCGGCGTGGGCGCGGCGCTGTGCGCACTGGCTGGCGCAATGCTCGGACCGCTGTTGGCAGTTGAGGTCGGCATGGGCGAGAGCATTCTCATCCTGGCGTTCGTGGTCATCGTCATCGGCGGCATCGGCTCCATCCGTGGTGCGCTGGCCGGCGCGCTCATCGTCGGCCTGGTCGACACGCTGGGGCGCACACTGCTGCCGATGTCGCTGCGTGCCGTACTTCCGCCGGCGGTGGCGAGCAATCTGGGGCCATCGCTCGCTTCCATCCTCATCTACGTGCTCATGGCCGGTGTGCTGTTCTGGCGGCCGCAGGGCCTGTTCCCCGCGCGCGGCTGAGGGGTGTGCGGCTGGA